>PBTO01000099.1 GCA_002726595.1 Gammaproteobacteria bacterium
GCTGCGGAAGAAACAGTCGATGTTAATGCTGGCGATCTGACTCTGCATGTGCCGCGCTCCTGGGATTCTCAGCCGCCGAACAACAATCTTCGCCTCGCCCAGTTCAACGTGCCCTGGCCCTGACGCGCATTGTCCCGAAAAGTGCCTTCATAGCGCTCTCCATTTGATCTGGTTAATACGCCCTGACCGTTCTGTTTGCCACCTCGCCACTGTCCAACGTAAGTATCACCGTCGGCCCAGGTATAAGTGCCTCTGCCGGCTATCTGGTCATTACTCCACTGACCTGCGTAACGTTCACCGTTAGCAAAATACAAAGTGCCCTGACCATTCTTCCGGTTATTACTCCAGTTGCCGACATATCTGTCCCCATTGGCCTGCACCAACGTACCCTGCCCATTTTGCTTGCCGTCTCGCCACGCCCCCTGGTACTGATCACCATTGGCAAAAAAATATTCGCCCTGCCCGTTTTGCTGATCATTGCGCCACTGTCCGGAATAACGGTCTCCGCTGCTAAAATAAACCGTGCCCTGCCCTTCAAATTTCCCAGCCTGGCATTGGCCCACGTAGCGCTCACCCGATGGCCAGGTAAACGTTCCGCTGCTTTGGGCGGTTCCAAAGCGACAGTCCCGATTGTCCCATCCGGCATCTGCGGCAAAGCCGGGTACTGCTGGGAGCAAGCTAAGGAGGAGGAGAAATTTCTTCATAGGTGTTATCCGATACAGGATTTAGCAGGGTCAGGTCGCCTATGCTACTACAAAAACCAATCTGAAGTGCGCACTGGTGCACGAAAATAGTTTAACAGCGATGAATAGTTAAGCGCTATCTGTCAGCGGCTTCTAAATGAATTGGCTTGCCATGGGGTGTATTGGCGTAAGCGCGCAGCCATTTGTTCTTGCGCACATCGAGCTCGGAAATACTCGACAGCTTCTTCTCCAACACCAGGTGCTCCAGCGCCTTCAGCCAATGTTGATAATAGGTGTTGCCTAGATCGGGATCACCCGCCTGCTGAGCCTCGGTAATTTCCCGACTGAGTACGGTTGTCCATTCATTCCAGCTAAACAGTCCCTGCTCATGCAAAGCCAATACCAGGCCGAAGGCCTGAGCTTCCCAGGGTTCGTTAAAAACCAGGCCTTCCTCATCATGGGGTTGGAATGGAAAATCAGTCATCTTTTCAGCTACCTACTCGCTGCAAATAGGGTTGCCACATATCGACAAACACCTCGGTGTTTTCTGCCCCGGGTTCCCAAAGCGCGTTTGCAGAAAACACCACTGAATACAAATGCTCACCCTGATGAGAGCCGTGTGCACTCTTGTCCGGGAAAATATGAAATCCGCGATAGGCATTTATCCTGCCTGCCACGCCTTGGGCATAAGCTGGCACACGGGTGTGCCCGGAACTGTTTCGCTCTGCTACGCTCACACTGTCTCCGGTTTTAAACAGCGGCTCAGTCTGACTCGGCAAATTCGCTGGACCACCACGGTGCAAGATTTTTTTTGCATCTTCCGGGTTCGGAATCCTGAGATCAGACGGCGGTGGATTAGCGGAATTTGCCTCGCAATTCTGTAACTCCTGCGCTGTAACCAGGCCACTTTCCAGCAGCAGCGCCTCCAGTCCAACCAGCCAGTTTTGGTAGTATGAATGCCGTAGATAGTCTGCCTCTTCCTGACGCTCTCGGGCGTGGCGTGCCTCGTCTATATTCCACTTGCCCAACATTCCCGCCGCCATGGTGATGCCGAATACGCGGCGTTCCCATTCGGTATGAAAAACCGGCTCCTGCTCCTCCGCTTCCGGGTTGATGGGGCCCATACCACTTCGGCCACCAAGATCATGCGCTGAATTGTTCATGTATCCACCGCCTCAGTATCTCGTGCCAGTTCGACACCGATCATCGAGTTGCGGCTAACCAGATGACTGAGCCGCTCTTCGCTCCACCCATCGGTTCCTGTCGGGCGCAGGGGCAACACCAGGTATCGCACCTCGGACGTGGAATCCCACACTCTTATATTAACCTGTTGTTCTAAAACGGTGCCAAATTCAGCGAGTACCGCGCGGGGTTCACTGACCGCTCGGGATCGGTAGGGAGCCGATTTATACCAGGCAGGCGGCAACCCTAACACCGTCCATGGATAGCAGGAGCACAGGGTACACACCACCAGGTTGTGAATTTTTGGTGTGTTCTCTGCCACTTGCAAATGCTCACCCTGTCGACCAACATAACCCAAACTTTTAACGGCCGCAGTGGCATCGCGTAAAAGCCACTCTTTGAATTCAGGATCAGACCATGCTTTGGCAACCACGCGCGCCCCGTTCATTGGACCGACCTTATTTTCATAGGTGTCGATGATTTCGTTCAGCGCCTCTGGATTAACCAGCCCTTTTTCCACCAGCAGGCTTTCCAGCGATTTTACTCTCAACTCCAGATCAGAAGGTGGCTCAGTGTGATGATCGTGTGGCATTAGCCAATTCTCCGTAATTTTCAGCCCTGCCGATTGAAGACCTGGCGAGGGCCTAAGCATACGACATAATAAAAAAGGGGACAGATTTATTTTTAGAAAGCGCTAACGATGAATGCTTTGTCCATTATTCAAAAAATAAATCTGTCCCCTTTATATATCGAGTCGATCAATACTACAAATTGCATGCTAGAGTAAGATATGCCCATGCCCATTGCCTCAGGTTGACCTATGCTTGACATGTATTACCTGGCCATTATCTGGGCCGGGGTATTCCTATCCTCTTACATGGCAGAGAAAACCAAGCTGACTTCGGTTTTGTATTTCCTGGCCTTTGGTTCGATCTGCGTGAACATCGGCGTGCTGCCACTGGAAAGCTCGGAATTTATCCGCAGTTTTTCCGAGTTGGGCATCATAATAATTATGTTCTCCCTGGGATTTGAGGAAGATGCCAGTAATTTTGTCCAGGGTATAAAACGCAGTTGGGGTATTGCGCTATTTGGTGCACTGGCTCCATTTACCGTTGCCTATTATGTGACATTAACATTCTGGCAGGATCCACGCCTGTCAATCATGTGTGGGCTGGCAATAACAGCCACTGCTGTCTCGCTCACGATGGTGTCGTTGAAGAGCGAGAAGATACAACATACCAAGGCAGCAACCGGCATCATGACCTCCGCTATACTGGATGATATTGCCGCGCTGGTAGCTGTAGCCATTCTCATACCACTGGCTGTTGGCGATGCCGAGATTACTCCGCTTGGTATCGGTCTGATTGTTTTCAAGGCGGTGGTATTTTTTCTGATCATTACCTTTATCGATCTGTTTTTGTTTCCCAACAAAAGCGACTTTCGCCTGTTCAACGCCATGCCCATCTTGCGTCGATTCGGCGTCAAGAATGTTATATCCATCGGTAGAGGACAACATGCCACACTCGCTGTATTGCTCATCGCCCTGCTAATCAGCCTGTTGTCCTACCAGTTTGGATTTCACCCTGCTGTAGGCGCCTATATGGCGGGTCTTGTTTTTAAGGAGGGTTATTTTCTCTTTCAGGATCAACCGAAGCAGAATCACTACTTGCGAACCAAGAGAATCGTGGACAATGCGGCCTTTTCCTGGATAGGCCCGGTGTTCTTTGTAGACCTCGGAAGCAAGATTGTTTTCGACCAGAGTATTTTAATCAGCGTTATTCCGCAGATTGTCACCTTGACCGCTGGCTTATTAATAGCCCAGGTGATTTCGGCAGCATTTGCAGCCCGCTTCACGGGTCGTTTTGCCTGGCATGAAAGTATTCTGATTGGGCTGGGTATGCTGGGGCGCGCGGAACTGGCCTTTGTAGTTATGGATATAGGCTATGTGCAGAATAATCTAATCAGCACAGAGGCTTTTTACACACTAATGGCGACCGCCTTCGTGATGAATGTCTCAGTCCCTGTTTCCATAAAACTGTGGAAACCCTATTTTGATGGAACCAAGGAACTCAAACTGGGATTTGGTAAACGGGAAGTTTATCTGTCCAATAACCGGCCGGAGCGACGATGAATCTGAGTAAAAAGGGGACGGAGGCATTAAATTGCTGTATTTCCGTCAATTCTACTTATTCAGAAATTTAATGCCTCCGTCCCCTTTTTCTTTTTACACTTTTTGCTCAGACCGTCATGTACTGAGCCAGCGCCTCCAGCCTGAAATCGATTTCGGCTATTTGCTGTTTGGAGAAACTGTATTCACCGCGCCGCGATTTGGTGGTTTTGAATACACCGCGCTTCTGCAGTACATGCAGGCGCACTCCGGGAATCAGATTATCCAGATTCTGAATCAATAGCAGTTTGCTGTAACAGTCCCGCAGCTCTTCCTGGCGACCCTGCTGGTTGAGCTCCCACAGTTTGGCATACACATCACCGTACATGGCGCCACCGGTCATGACACCGTCAGTACCGATACGCATCTCATAGAGCCAGCCCCGGCCCAGAGTTGCGCCGAAGACACTTTTGATTGGATCGGGCTGGTGTTCCTGCAGGGCCAGCATGCGCTCGTGAACGTTGCCGTATTCTTCTTTTATGTAGCCACATTGCGGTAAATCGGTGGCCAGGCGTACTAGAAAGTCGATGGTCAGCTCGACATCGGGACCACCGCTGGTTTGCACGAATACGGGCCGGGCTGTTACCTCGCAGAGCGCGGCATAGTAATCATGGATCTCCTGCAGCGAATTCGCGCTGGTCGGTGGAATCGCAATCATACCGTCCGGAGACAGGGACTCGGCCACCCGTGCATATTCCAGCATACCGGCTGTGTCGTCGGCCTGGACGCCGAGTACCAGGACCATATCGCGACCACGATTGGCCTCGGCCAATACTTCGAAGCCTCGCTTGCGCTCTGCCACACTGAGGTAACGCTGTTCACTGGAATTTTGTGGCCAGACCAGACCCTGCACGCCACATCGATCGAGGAACTCCACTTCCTTTGCCAGGTCCTCATAGTCGACTTCACCGGAACTGGTATAGGGCGTACTGAGAATCATGAGTGCACCGCGCATGGCTTTAGCCGGTGCTGCCTGAAGGCCGGCAAAAGGAATTGCCGCAGTCGCCGCTATGGCAGAAAAACTCTGGCGGCGGGTAAGAAAAAGTGAATCAAAGTTCATGGCAATATTACCTCTATTAACTCTGCTTATCTGTCAGCTATGATTTGTTATTTGGGGATTTTTCGTCGGATTAGTTCGTGTTCGATTGCACCCATGTTTTTATCCAGCATCTCGCGCGCAGAGAGCAACTTGCTCTCGAGTATCTCCAGTTCTTCTTCCGTGTCATCACCCAGACCATTGCGAAAAACTTTGACACATTCGTTCACCGCCAGAGTGTAACTGCTATTGGTATCGGCAAGGAGCTCATCCAGTTCGTCCTGGGTCTGCGGCATCACTTTTTCAGGGAACAGTTTTTGTCTAAGTACTTCACAGCAATCGCTCTCGAAAATCTCATCGATTGACCTGGCGACGAATATTTCCAGATTGTCCCGAAAATGCTTGTTGCGCACAGTATTATCGGCAAAAAAATCATCAATGACTTTGGTGTTCTTCTTATTGCATTCCAGAAATTCATCAGCATCTTCTGGATCTTCCGGGATATTCATCTTCACGGTGCGGTGCTCTTCCGCTATCTCAGCGATATACAAATCGACGGTTCTGGCCACGATTGCCCGCTTGGCACCAGTCATGGTGTTCCAGGCACGGTCGTAATACCACTTCACAATACTACTGGATGAATACCCATGGAATGCCGGACGCATATCAAATAGTTTCATTTTTTTATAGCCTTAATCCCATGAACACAAATAGATCGATAACAAGACAGCCTGAGAGTGAGCAAACGCTGCCCAAGTCGTTGATATTAGTGGTAATTTTTGCAACTTACCTGATCCTGGCCTAGATTTTTGGCAATGGAGGGGTTGAGACTGAGTTAATTGCGCGCTCGCTCTTGATCCCTTCATTGACCTTTTTTGAGCCTTGCTTGTCTAGGCAGACCTCGTTCCCCCGCAAAGCTGCTCATGGCGAGTGGGCCCGTGACCGCCTTGGCACAGACTAAGCGGTAATGGGACAACTTGCAATATCCCCCTGGCCACCAATTCCGGTCAAATTGAGGGGAAAATCCTCACTTTCGCTGCTCATTGGTTAAAAACTATCAATCTCACGACCCTGCCTCTTTTTCACAGCGCCCATAATTGGTTAGAATCCCTGCTCTAGCAATTAATGGAGATGCGCAAATGGGAAAGCCAAGAAGATCACCACAATCCATCATCTGCCTCGGTTTAGTGGCAGCACTNACCTCCATGCNCACCTATGCCCAACAAGGTGCACAGGATGGAGGCTGGCAAGCCTATGGAGCGGATAACGGCAACACCAAATACACCGCGCTTGACCAAATTAATGAAGATAATGTGAACGATCTGGAAATCGCCTGGCGACGCCCGGCTCTGGATGAATACTATCTTTCACTAAATCCCGAGCAGCGGATTTCACCGACCTATATATCTGCGGCCATAGTGCAAGACGGGATCGCTTATATACCTAACGGTGTAGGGCTAGTGGAGGCCTTCGACCCCGGCACGGGTGAGATTCTGTGGCGGCAGGAGCCCTTCGGCGGTATCGAGGAGCTACCCGGCTCTGCGACCCGTGGCGTTGCTTATTGGAGCGATGGAGATGACCAGCGCATCGTGGTACAACGCGGCACCTGGCTATACACACTCAATGCTGCAACAGGGGAGACCATCCCGGATTTCGGCACAGGTGGCCGAGTTAGTCTGCAGTTGATGCCGGTGGAATTTGAACGCTTCCGCTGGGGCGGTGTGCCCATGGTGGTTGGCGACACCGTGCTTATTGGACAGTCCATGAGCGACACCTTCTCCAACAAGGAAGCCTTTAGAGGAGATGTGCATGCCTTCGATGTGCGCACCGGCGAATTGCGCTGGACCTACAACACCATTCCTCAAGAGGGTCAGTTCGGTACGGCTACCTGGCAAGATCGCTCATGGGCCTATACCGGTCATGCGCCGGTATGGGCACTGTTCAGCGCCGATGAGGAACTGGGGCTGGTGTATATGCCCATCACTTCCTCTACCAATGATATGTACGGCGGACACCGTATCGGTGACAACCTGTTTTCCCAGAGCCTGGTGGCAGTGGATGTGGAGACCGGCGAGCGGGTTTGGCACTTCCAATTGGTCCACCATGGATTGTGGGACTATGACCCACCGGCCGCACCCATACTCATGGATATCACGGTCGAAGGCCGGGACATCAAGGCCGTTACCCAGATTACCAAGCAAGGCTTTGCCTTCGTGTTTGACCGTGAAACCGGCGAACCGGTCTGGGAGATCGAGGAACTACCCGTTCCCCAGTCCACCGTTCCCGGTGAAGTCACTGCAGCCACCCAACCTTTTCCAACCAAACCAGCCGCTTTCGATCGCCAGGGAGCGACGGTTGATAACCTCATAGACTTCACACCAGAACTGAGAGAAGAGGCTCTGGAGATTTTCAGCCATTATGTGACCGGCCCGCTGTTTACGCCGCCATCGGTAATCAGTGATGACCCGAACGGCACGCAGGGCACGATTCAATTGCCTGGCTCCCAGGGCGGTGCCGATGTACAGGGCGCGAGTTTCGATCCTGTAACCGGCTATCTGTATATCCCATCAATTACTTCGCCCTTCGTAGCGGATCTTGAATTGGGTGATCCGGATAGTACCAACCTCAGTTTTACCAAAGGCACCAGGCGCTGGATAGCCGGGCCACGGGGACTGCCGCTGTTCAAACCCCCTTACGGGCGAATTACCGCTATCGATATGAACACTGGCGAGCACGTGTGGATGGTGCCCAACGGCGATGGTCCGCGGGACAATCCTGCTATTGCCCATCTCAATCTGGGCAAGCTGGGCGTTCCGGGCCGACCCCCACCGCTGCTGACAGGATCACTGCTGTTCATTGGAGAGGGCCTGACCAACACACGCCCGGGCGGTAGAATTCCCTTCGATATGCCGGTAGAAATTGCTACCAACAGTGGTGGCTACCGCTTCAGGGCTTATAGCAAGGAGTCAGGTGACATTGTTTGGGAAACCGAACTGGAGGCAGGCACAACCTCGCCACCGATTAGCTATCTCCATGAAGGTGAGCAATATGTTGTGGTGGCTATCGGTGACCGTGAACACAGTCCAGAGCTGGTAGCCTTTAAATTGCCGTCAGATTAATCGCGGAGAGATACCTGCCGCATTGCCTGGGTTAACAGCCGACCTCTCCCGCTAAGCAATTGAAATTAGTGCTTGCGGGAGAGCCTGCCAATCCTGCCATATGGCGGGCGCGCTGCTATATCGAACAATTCTACTTAGTGCACTCGTAGACGATGGCGGGAGGCATATTGCGGAGGGTGAAATCCAGTTTCACCTTACTGAAAATACTCTTCANGTCGGAGTAATTCCTGAGGCTGTACTGGTACTGCATGAATCGGCCTCCGGTGCGAAGATTGGAATCCACGCTGGATAGAATATCTTCCCTAAGGCTGCCATCGATCAATGCCAGGGGTAGACTGGAGATCACATGATCTACCTCCTCTATTCCCAGATCTTCTAATGCCTCTCTAATAGACGAAGCGCAGCGGTTCACTATCCACAGTCGGGGATCATTGAGCGCCTGCAGCTCGGATATAAACTCCTGGTTCACTTCGAAACAGACCAGCAGGCTGTCTGGTCGCATTTTATCGAGCAGGGCTCGAGTAACACAGCCGTTGCCTGGCCCCAATTCGACGATACAGCGGGCAATGGAGAAATTAATTGGCCCGAGCAAACTATCAATCAGCACTTTTGAACTGGGAGTAATCGTACCGGAAGTCTTGATACTTCTGATCAGCCTGAGGGAATCACTCAACTTGTACCGCGCATTCATAGCAATAGCCACTCGCCTAATTCAGCTCCAACAAAAACGTATATGGTGACAAGCGGCAATTCGCCTATCAACAGTGCTGTAATCATCTTTCTAAAGGGCATTTTGGCCAGCCCCGCCACATAGCACACCACATCGGTGGGAACTAAGGGAAAAAATGACCAGCCCACCACAAACCAGAATGCGTATCTGCTCTGCATTTTCTGTTTGAGTAAACCAATTTTCTCGGGATACTTCCCCTCAAGAATCTGGTCATAGGCCCCAAACGAGGGGAAACTGTATACCAGGTATGCCCCAACTACAACACCGATGACCGAGATAGTCAGTACCAGGAAGGGCAATTGAGGAAACAGAATGGCACCGGCCAGAATAAATGGCGTTNNAGGGAACAGCAGCAGAGCCCGAAACAGGGAAACCAGCAGGTACCCCAGTAGTGACATGGGCCCGAGTTGACTTATAAAACTGGCGATGGATTCCTTGCTCAACCAGCCCGGGAAAGCAACCAGCAGGCCCATAATACAGGCCACTAGAACCAGCCAGACTACGTTGATATGACGTTTCATTGCGGCGTTTGCCCCGGAAACCAAACTGGGTAACTAATGCGAATATTTCATGAAGGGATTTAACATAATTCAAGCGCCCTTAATAAACTATCCGGGTTTGTTGCTTTGATCGTCGGCGAGTTTAAGGCAGCTTGCTCTTGTGCGCAAGATTGTGGGCGTGCTGCTCCCAGTTCTGACCATCGAAGTCCACCACTGTGATCTTCTCTGGTCTTGTGTCGATACAGTTGACATTGATGTCGATACCATCGGGATTTGAGCGCGGTGTGTAGAAGGGTTTTACTCCGCAAACTTTGCAGAAAGTGTGCTTGGCGATACCCGAATTAAACGCGTAACACGAAAGTGATTCACTGCCTTTAATCAGTTTGAATTTTTGAACGGGCAGAATTAAATGCAGATAACCGGATTTGGAGCAGATGGAGCAGTTGCAGTTTTCGACTTCGATTGCATCGGGGGCTTCGATTTCAAATTGAATGGCGCCACAGTGACAACTGCCTTGATAAATTATTTCTCTCACTTTTTTTCCATCCAGGTTCGGTTACTTTATCACCAAGATTCCCTGGGGTGTCCACGGATAGTTCCCATATAACAGGAACGTCCCAGAATTTCCGGAGTTAGTCACAGCTGGATCCTCCGTCCCCACCACCATCAAAGAATCCACCCCAAAATCCACCACTACGACGTTGAGCAGATTACTCACCTACAGCAACTGAAAAGCCAGTATCAGAGCAACTATTCTCCCAAGTGTCTGTAGTATCGACATAATCAGAAAAAAAATTTACTCTGACCCCTGCCGCCTTTTTTACTCCAACCCTGTTTTTGAGATAAGATGCCCTCATGCTCCAGCATCACTTTATCAAATCGGCCAAAAAGAATCCAGAAAAGATCGCCTTTATTGATCGTTCGACAAAACGAGACATAAGCTATGGCCAGGCTTTGCTAGCTTCGCTAATTTTGGCCAGGCGTTTCAGAAAGCTGGAGCGCGGTCGTATCGGCATTATGATGCCTACCTCCTCCGGTGGTGCGCTGGCCATTACCGGTGCGTTAATGGGGCGCCGCACGCCAGTGCTGATTAATTATTCTACCGGTGCTGAAAAGAACTGTCGCTACGCGCAACAACAGTGTGACTTCAAAACCATAATTACCACCCGGCTCCTGCTGGAAAAAACCGGTTGCCCGGAATTTCCGGAAATGATCTTCATTGAAGACATTATGAACGGCCTGAGCAAATACGAAAAAGCCGTTGCGTTCCTTAAATCAAAATGTCCTGAGAAACTGTTGTTTTATTTGAGCGGCAGGCACAATCTGGATTTGCCCGCCGTCATACTATTTACCAGCGGTAGCGAGAAAGATCCAAAGGTCGTACAACTCACACAGCGTAACCTGCTTTCAAATATCGAATCCTTCTCGGATATGATGGAGATCGCGGATATGGATAATGTGCTGGCCATACTGCCTTACTTTCACGTGTTTGGTCTAACAATTAATCTATGGACACCGCTGTACCATGGGATGACTTCTATAACTTATGCCAATCCACTAGAATTTAAAACCATTACCAAGATCATCAAGGAAACCCAACCAGAAATGCTCATCGGCACGCCGCTTTTTCTGGAAGGCTATCTGAATCAATCAGAGCCCGGAGATTTCGATAGCATCGAGCTTACTGTTTCAGGCGCGGATAAATGTCCAGAGCCGCTACGCGCCGCCTACCGCGAAAAGCATAATATCGACATTATCGAAGGCTACGGTACAACAGAAACTTCCCCGGTGATCTCGGCCAATCCCCGCGGTGCAAACAAGCCGGGCTCCATCGGAATACCGATCCCCGGCACCGAGGTCAAGATTCAGAATTACGATACCGGTGAGGATTGTCCAACCGGTGAAACGGGTAAGATAGTAGTAAAAGGTGACGGCGTCATGCAGGGCTATCTTAACGACGTTGAGGAAACCTCCATGCGCATTAAATCGGGCTGGTATGACACGGGCGATTTAGGTTATCTGGACGAAGACGGCTACCTCTGGCACAAGGGCCGGCTGAAACGCTTTGTCAAAATCGGTGGTGAGATGGTCTCGTTGGTCACGGTCGAAGAAACGCTGAATGCGCTTACGCCGGCCGAGGTTGAGTGCTGCGCAGTGGAACTGCCTGATGCCAGACGCGGAAGTAAAATAGTTGCTGTAACTTCTTCTGAAGTGGACTCACAGGAAGTCACAAAAAAATTAGCCAAAGATCTTCCCAACCTGGCCCTGCCAAAAATGTATGTTACTGTATCCGAGTTCCCCCGTATGGGCAATGGCAAGACCGACTTTCGCACACTCACAGATTTGGTTCGCGCCCAGCAACCCGATAATTAATCAGTGCACTCAATCCCTTGAGCTAGCTATAAAGATGACAGGAAACCTGGTGCTCTTCCGCATCGGCGAGCGGGATGAGGTTTGGTTGCTGCGAGCTACATTCGCCCATTACTTTCGGGCATCGGGTATGGAAGGAGCATCCAGACGGCGGATTTATCGGTGACGGTACATCCCCGATTAACACCTGACGCTCTGTCTTATGATGCGGATCAGGAACTGGAATAGCGGATATCAGCGATTGGGTATAAGGATGTCTTGCCTCGCGATAAACCGTTTCGCCGTCACTACTTTCGACTATTTTTCCCAGATACATGATAGCAATCCGGTCTGAGATGTGTTTTACCACCGCCAGATCGTGAGCGATGAATAAATAGGATAGACTAAATTCTTTTTGCAGTTCGATTAGCAAATTAAGAATCTGGCTTTGTATGGACACATCGAGCGCAGAGACAGGCTCATCGCAAACGATCAGCTTGGGATTCAGAGCGATTGACCGGGCTATGCCGATACGCTGTCTTTGACCACCGGAAAACTCGAATGGATAACGGGTAACGGAACGTGCGGGCAAACCCACTGTATCCAGCAATTCCTTAACCCGTTTTTGCCGCGATGCCTTGTCGCCAATTTTCTGCACGACAAGCGGTTCCTGAATGATATCGCCAACCGTATGTCGTGCATTCAAGGATTCCATGGGATCCTGGAATATCATCTGAATATCCTGACGGAAGGGCATCAGTTCTTTGCCATTGATATTAGTTATATCAGTGCCTTCGAATAGAATTCGTCCGTCAGTGGGTTGGTAGAGTCTGGTCACACAGCGGCCCAGTGTTGATTTACCGCAGCCCGATTCGCCCACCAGGCCAAGTGTCTCGCCCGGTTGTATCTCCAGGCTGACCCCATCCACCGCTTTGTTAAATTTACCAGTACGCAGCAGAATGCCTTCTTTTACAGGAAAGTGCATTTTCAGATCGCGAACTTGCAGAATCGGCGTACCGTTTGCCTGATTGTCAGCCACTACCTGGCAACTCCTGTTGAATATTTCTCCATTCAAAGCAACTTACCTGGTGCTGCTCCACGATCTGCTCTATCGGAGGCGGGGACTGAGTACAAATTTGCTGGTGATGCGAGCAGCGATTTTCGAAGCGGCAACCGGTAGGTAAATCAAGGAGACCTGGCACCATACNATCGATCGTACTCAGAATCGATTTGGGCTCAGTCCCTAACCTGGGGATGGATGCCAACAGACCCTGAGTATAAGGATGAGTGGGATTATCGAACACATCGAACACTGAACCCTTCTCCGCCACCTTTCCGGCATACATAACAACAACTGATTGTGACGTTTCAGCGATTACGCCAAGATCGTGAGTAATTAGAATTACCGACATACCCAACTCGTTCTGTAAATCCTTGATCAGCTCAAGAATCTGGGCCTGGATCGTCACATCCAGGGCGGTAGTGGGTTCGTCGGCAATGAGCAGTTTTGGCTGGCAGGCAAGTGCCATAGCGATCACCACCCGTTGCCGCATGCCGCCGGAAAGCTGATGTGGATATTCGCCCATGCGCACATCGGGCGATGGAATCCCTACCTTATCGAGCATCGCTATGGATTCTTTGAGCGCCTGTTCCTTGTCTATTTTCTTATGAAGGAACAGTACTTCCGAAAGTTGCCGACCTATCGTGTGGACCGGATTCAGTGCCGTCATGGGCTCCTGAAATACCATGCCGATTTCATTGCCACGGATCTTTTCCATGCGCGACAATTCGACCCGGGTAAGTTCCTCGCCTTGTAACCGGATTTCACCACCAACGATCTGCCCCATAGGTTGTGGCAGCAGACGCATGATGGATAGTGCCGTCACACTCTTGCCGCAGCCAGACTCGCCGACGATCCCCACCGTCTCTCCGGCTTCGACCGCGAAGCTGACATCGTCAACCGCCCTGACTCGGCCCTCATCGGTGTCGAATTCAGTGATCAGATTGTCAACAGTCAGTAACGGCTCAGGCATTCAATCTATTGCTCTTTGAACTGATCGAACACTTCAACATGAGCTGGCATTGGTTGATCTGCATTTCGCGCTGCCAGAGTTGCCGCTTTCGCCTCTTCATCTATCCAGTGGACAAATAGCTCTCTGGCAGACTTGGTGTATTTGTAGTTGAATCCTTGCGGATACNTCACCCAGTTCCAATAACTATGCCAGTAAAATGGTTGCACAAATCCCGGGCTGTAAGATGCATAGTCGTGATGTAATTCGATCAAGCGGTGTGACAGGTCCTGTATCTGATTTTCATCCCTGGCCACATCGAATTGATCTACCATCTGATCAATTTCGAACACTGCGATACTCTGCAAATTATTAGTCTGTGGTTTTATCTTGCGGTCTGGATTGATACTGCCATCATCGAGAAAGGCATCATCATAAGCATTGTCTGAATGAAAATACTCCCAGAATCTGGGCAAAGGCTCCAGGGCTGTATTAAAACCAACAAAATAAATATCGTGTTGCTTCTCCTGCGCCTTCCTGAAACCGGCGGCAGCATCGAGCATTTCAATACGAAATTCCAAACCCGCTTTGATTGCCTCTTCTTTTAAAATTGTGAACACATCAGTGTAACGATCATAATGAGTAGTCAGCGTAAAACTGAGTCGCTGTCCCTGGTCATTAATTAATATTCCATCGGCGCCGCGCTGTGTAAACCCTGCATTGGCGAAATGCTCTGCCGCCTTTTCAATGTCGAACGCTCTGGCTTCGATGGTGGGGTGGGAGAATTTCCCGAAGCCATCCTTCTCGGTTTTTAATCTAAACAGATCACCCCGGAAATAGCTTTGGAGGACCAGGTCCCAGTTCGAAGCGTACTGAATACCCAGTCGTATTTCTCTGTCCTCCAGTAGCGGCCTGGATGAATTAATCCACAGTCCCCAATTGACTCTAGGGCCGTCATTAAAAAATTGGGCTTTGTAGATATAGCCATTGGCGACGTCCGGATCATCATTGGGCAGAAAATCATACCAGTAGTCGGCGGTTCTGATCTCGTATTGATCAAGATCACCAGCCCTGAAAGCCTCGAAATGTTTTGCCGGGTCACGGATCACAGCAAGATTTACCCGGCCTGGATTGAAACGATACTGCCAGAATTTTTTGTCACTGGCCCACCAGTTATCAATCTTGCTCAGGGCGATATTGACGCCCATATTGACGTTCTCTTCTCTTACTTCGTATGCACCGGCGGTAGGTGCAAATCGCCACTGGTATCGCTCTGCATAATCGTTGTCGAGTTCCTTGAAAAAGTGCTGCGCGACTGGAAAATTTTCCAGCGTCTTACCTAATGAATCCAGTCTGATCTCCGGCACACCAAATGAAAAAGTATAGTCGTCAAATTTGGTAACGCTGATTATTTCCTCAGTCCAGTAATTGTTCATCCAGGGGTCGTTGATGTACTCGGACATACCAAAAAATATGGTGAACATCATGTCATCGGCGGTAATGGGCTCACCATCTGTCCAGCGCGCATCGGAGTTAATTCTGATATAGACTGCCTTATCCTCCTCCGAAATGGCCCAGGATTCCGCAATACCCGGATAGTAATCGAACTCATTGGGATGTCTGTGGGCCAGCATCATGCCAACCCAGTCGCCAACATAGGGTCGAAAGGAACTATTGGAATCCGGCCCGTTTATACGAATAGTAGGTGGAAAATCTTCGATGTATTCGTAGTAGGTGCCACCCTTAATCGCTTCAGGCGAGCCAATCTCCGGCAGATGCAAACCATCATCCCAGACCAGATCTGGCGGAATATCCGCCGGTGTCCTGAAGCGAAAACGCTCGGGATTGGCCGCATAGAAATCCAGTACCTCCTGCGTGTTGTCTAACCCGGACTCTTCGCTGACTGTACTGTCCGGCTCACCCCCACAAGAAACCAGAAACACGAAGCTGCTCAGCAGCACTAGAGTAGCGTATTTTGTTTTCATATTCGGTGCCTCACAAGCCTATTCTCTGTGCTGATCGTATACGGCGATATGCGGCTCAAATGCCCGGCCACTGTCCTGCGCATCCCGGGTTTGCTGTTTCGCTTCTTCATCGATCCAGTGGACAAATAATTCATACGGGTAGGTGGTATATTTGTAATTAAACTCTTCCGGCCACTTGACCCAGCGCCAGTACGCTGTCCAGTAGAATGACTGTACAAACCCAGGTGAAAATGATGCGTAGTCATGATGCGCTTGCTGGATTTGATGGGATAATTCAATCATGCGTGCTTTGTCATCCGAATCCTGATACTCCTCTATGAGGGGATCCACTTCAGCCATAGCCACGCTCTGCAGATTATTGGTCTGCGGCTTTACTGTACGCTCCGGATTAACACTACCATCTTCCAGAAAGGCCTGATCGTAAGCATTATCTGAATGAAAGTAAGACCACATCCGTGGGTACATCTCCAAAAAAGACGAGAAGCTGACGAAGTAGATGTCATGGCGCTTTTCCTGGGCCTTTCTGAATCCTGTGGCTCCATCCATCATCTCGATGCGCAGCTCCAGCCCCGCCTTGATGGCTTCTTCTTTTAAGATAGTAAACACATCGGCAAAACGCTCATAGTGAGTACTCAAGGTAAACCCAAGTCGCTGCCCTTCGGCGTTGACCAGGATGCCATCTGGTCCACGTTGGCTGAAACCCGCGTTGGCAAAATGCTCCAGCGCCTTATCGATATCGAACGGTCTTGCAGTCAGCGTGGGATGGGAAAACTCGCCATAGCCATCATTCTGAGTTTTCAGACGATCCATGTCACCGCGAAAGTAATTGCTGATAACCAATTCCCAATTGGCCGCATATTGAATTCCNAAGCGAATTTCCTGATTATCCAGCAGCGGCCTGGAGGCGTTAATCCACAAGCCCCAATTGCTTCTAGGCCCGCCATTATAAAAGGTGGTTTTATGGATATAACCGTTGGCCACTGCCGGATCATCTTCAGGCAGGTTGTCATACCACATATCTGCCGTAGCGATACGAAATATATCCGTGTCTCCGCGCCGAAAAGCCTCATAACGTTTTGCCGTATCTCTTACAACAGAAAGATTGATGCGGTCTGGATTGTATCGATACTTGAAATATTTATTGTCTTTCGCCCACCAGTCTTCCAGTCGATGCAGTACAATGTTTACCCCCATATCGATTTCATCCGGATCGATATAATAGGCACCTGCATGGGGTTCATAGCGCCACTGATAACGCTCGGGAAAGTCTTCGCCGAACTCCTTATAGAAGTGCTGTGGTACAGGCCCACCCTGTAAAACTCTGGATGCCATATCGGGCTTGGCTTTCGGTACAGTTATTGAAAAAGTGTATTCATCGTATTTAGTGATATTGGTATATTCTGTGTTGAAATAGTTGGTTGTAAAGGGCGCCTGAACATAATCGGAAAGAAAAAAGTAGAATGCGAACAGCATATCATCGCTGGTTATTGCCTCGCCGTCAGTCCAGCGCGCAGCCGGATTAATTTTTATATAAACAGTATTGCGATCCATCGAGATCGCCCAGGATTCGGCCATACCTGGATAGTACTCATTAGTATTCGGGTGGGGCATGGCCCAAGTCATCTGGTAATTATCTGAAATCCAGCTACGAGAGGAGAAGTTTGAATCTGGTCCCGTAGCTCGCAGTGTAGGAGGAAAATCTTCTAGTACTTCATAGTAGGTTCCACCTTTGACTGCATCGGGAGAACCAATTTCAGGTTGGTCCATACCGTCTTCCCAGACCAGGTCATCGGGTAAGTCATCTAGCGAGACAAATGTGAATAGCTCCGGATTCGCGGCATAGAAATCCAGCACTTCCTGAGTATTATCCAATCCAGAATCGACTTCCGCACTCTGGTCAGATTCTCCACCACAGGCGGTGAGCAGCAGAACAAACACACTCAGAATAATAATTTTAAAACTTGCTAATTTCTTCATAATAATCTCCCGACAATACCTCACCTGTAGATAGTAAATTTCTTGGGATCGAATGATTCCCGAATTGCCTCACCAATAAATGTAACCAATGTAAGTAAAACCACTAAGGCACCAAAAGCTGACATGATAATCCACGGCGCGGTGCGTAATGTTTGTGTACCTTGCTTAAGTAATTCGCCCAGACTCGGTGTGGGTGGCGGTAAGCCAAAGCCCAGAAAGTCCAGCGCTGTAATGGATGCGATGGCCGCCACGATGGTAAATGGCATAAACGTAACCAGGGTGGCCAGTACATTTGGCAGAATATGACGAAACACGATGCGGGTATTGGAAGCGCCGATGAGGATAGCTGCCGACACATAATCTCTGGTCTTTTCCTTGTAGGTTTCCGTGCGCATGTAATAGGTCATGGAGGTCCAGGAAAACAGTACCATCACGCCTAGTAGAATGAGAATTCTCGAAGACACGGTAAAAGTATCGGGTATCACAGAAAAGACGATGATCACCATGTAGAGAAAGGGTATATTGCTCCAGATCTCGATCAGACGCTGGGTGAGTATGTCGAACATCCCGCCGAAATAGCCCATGGCACAACCCACTGCCACGCCGATCATATAGACAGAGGCCATAAACCCGAGCGCAAAAATCAGTGCGATGCGCGTGCCATAAAATAGTCGTGCCAGAATATCTCGGCTGGTCGTGTCGGTACCCAGATAATGTTTCTTCATTGTTTCCGGCGGCTCAGGTCTAAAAATTCCGGTGCTGGCGTCATTCTCAAACGGGCTATAAGGAACCAGTGCTAACAGCACCCAGTTGTCTGAATTCTGGTCAGCAAAACTCTGTTTTAAATCCCGGTAGTTGGTCTCGTAGGGATAATCGAGACCGAAATCCGTACCAGGGTGAAAAGCGGTATACGTCGGGTAGTACAGTTCGCCTTCGTAGCTCACAATCAGCGCGCGATTGTTGATTAACAACTCCCCTATCAAACTCAATACCAAAAACACGCTCAAAATAATAAAACTGTAGTAACCCCGTTTTATCTCCCGAAACCGGCGCAGTTTTTTTAAAGTTTGTGGATTGAATTTAAGCAAACTTTTTTCCTAATTAAATCGGATACGCGGATCAACCAGTGCCACCAGAATGTCAGAAATAATATTGCCCATCAGCAGTAACAAACTGGCGAGAAACACCACGCCCATTACTACCGGGTAATCCCTGTCTATAATCGAGGTCAGGCCCAGCAGGCCAAAACCGTTTATGTCAAATATGGTTTCGATCAGGAATGAACCTGACACCAACAATGTTATATTTTGTCCAAAAGTCGTCGCGATAGGTATCAATGAATTGCGGAGTGCATGCTTGGTAACAGCTTTGCGAAAGGACACGCCTTTGGCCACGGCGGTTCTTATATAGTCAGAGGCAAGATTGTCCATCAGGTGGTTTTTCAATAGCAGCGTCACAAGTGCGAAGCTTCCCACCAGATAACAGATCAGCGGCAGTATGGAATGATTCAGCAAGTCTTTGATCTTGCCCCATAGCCCCAGCTCACCAAATTGCAAACTGGTGAACCCACCCATGGGAAACCATTCCAGTCGCACGGAAAAATAGAGTAACAACAGAGAGCCCAGCGCATAGCCGGGCACGGCATAGCCTACGAAAATGAATATCGACGTCGCATTGTCGACAAAGGTGCGATGTTTTATCGCCTTGAGGACACCTAGCGGAATAGAGATACAGTAGGTAATTACCAGGGTAATAAGGCCATAATAGAGCGAGACTGGAAAGCGGCTGGCGATGACATCCCATACCGGTTGGTTGAAGCGATAGGACGTACCCAGATCACCCGTGGCAACCTTGCCTACCCAGTCTACATAGCTTTGAAACACCGGCTTATCGAAACCGTAGTATTCCCTCAGACGATCCAGTTGAGCCTCGGACAGGGACATATTCTGTCCTGCCACAGACCGGGCACCACCGCCTGCAAACTGGGCTTCCATAATCGCCCGTTCGATGGGCCCACCAGGCACCAGCCGCGTTATAAAAAACACGATCACAGTTACGCCGAGCAATGTCGGGGGTATCAACAGTAAGCGTCGAAAAAAATAGTCACGCATGTGTCAGTTTTATATTTAAAAAATAGTACTACGGGGGCTTCTATCTAATAATTATTTGCGGTTTAGCTCCCCGCGAGCACGCAAAATACGCACTCAACCCCCGATACTGCCATATTTACCAGCCGGGTAGAATTTAAATGCGTGATTTTGTGTAATAAGCGAGCCGAGCGTACCCGGATTAGCTCAAATTGCCCGTTTCCCGTGCCATTTGAGGGGCGAACTGGTCCTTAAAGTAGGCGAGGAAGAGGTGGTGGATTTCCAGGGCCGGTCACTACTCCGTGAATAGCCGCCTGGTGTTTGTAGTCAGTCGTCTGAATCCCAGATAGCACCCGATCCCACACAGTGCCAGACCCCCAAGCAAGAGCAATACTACGCCAATATCCCACAACGGCCGCCTGCCATACCAGAATCTGAAATCCAGGCTGTGAAAGCCGTTGTAGAGCCAGCGCTCTACCCGGCCCCACCGATGACTCTGGTAGACAAATTCACCGGCTGTTAGATCGACGTAGAACCAGGTCTGCGCGGGATCATCAAATTTAATGCGTAGTACTGGCAAGGGTGCTGCCGGCAAGCCATAGGATGACCTTGAATAGTAATAGTCATCATAAGATTCCAATCGGGTTTGTTCGATAATCCGGTGCGCAGAATATTCCGTCTCCAATGTCGCCACAAAATAGGCAGCATCAAATGGTTGTTGCCTGGATTCCAGACTTACCGCAGCGATTAATACGATAGCGATTTCGCCGCTGCCGGATTCATCTGCCTGCTCATAAGTCAAACTATAATAGTGTTCACCCTGAATTCGTTCGAAGTTGATTTCTTTGATCGCTGTTATACCTGTTAAAGCCTCCAAACCCTGTTTGGTTTCATCACTAACAATCGAGGCGAAATTATCCAGTTCGATTTCTCCGCCACGAAACAGATTGAAGGAAACATCCAGGCCCCTGGCATTGGTCCATCGATAGGGCTCCACCGACAAGAGCCCGCTGAATACCCAGGTCAGAGTTACTACGCCAAACAGCAAACCGGAAATATAATGCCAGCGTAATAAACTGGTATGGGGAATGGCACCGGATAGACTGAAAGGTCTGACTCTTTTGAATTGTACAAACAATAACACCAACCCCATCATTGCCAGCAAAGTTCCCAGACTCGCAGTCCATACCACCGTATCAAACCAGAGCGCCTGGTTCTTGCGCAGTGGCAGGAAATAGAACCAATGGGGTATCGCGCCAAGCCAGGCCCAGAACCGATCGCTAGAGCTTGTAGAGAGTACTACCTGCCCCCTTCGAGACGAAACATAGATTTCAGTTCTCGCCGCGTCGTTCAATGCAAATTTTTCCAGCGGCAACTCGTCGCGTAAACCCAGCGTCCACTGATCGACTTCGCTCAGTGTGCCAACGCGTTCAAGCTGATCTTGATTAATCCCGGCAAACTGAGCGGCGATTTGTTGCGAACCTACGTTATCGGAGGTCAGCAGAATGCCATCATCGGCAAAGACTGTCGTGCCATTTCGTCCCGGAAATTGATAGGCAGGCCTTCCCATAACCATCAACAAATCAGGCATCAAACCCGAATTTGCAATGGCCCTGGCTTCCGCCGGTGTTATGGCTATTGTAGTGAAATTGATGGCCTGCCGATGCTGAATTTGTTCAGGCGCTGACAGCGACGGCATGCCACCGGTATAGATCATGACGATGCCGGAGGCGAACCACAGCAGAAACAACAGACTTATCGCAATTCCAAGATAGCGGTGACTAAGTACGAGAAGTCTGGCAGATGCACTCATATAACATCGCTGTCGAAACTGGTAGATAGGAGGTGTGTGAGCTAAAACATACCCAGCAAATTACCGACGGCAATCACCAGGGAAGCGACCAGCATGAAGGCCGTGGGCAGGAAACTCATTGCGAATCCCAGACCGCGAGATTTGGGATCTGCAACATAGCTCCGAAGATACAGTCCTCTTCCCACCAGAAACACAGTGCCTAACCCTGCTGCTACTGTGGTATTGCCCAAATGACTGTAGAGAAAAATTGCCGGCAGGAATGCCAGTAACTGTTCTGCCGTATTTTGATGCACCCGGTAATATCTCTCGAACACCGGATCGCCACTGATAGCCGGTGCGGCGATGCCGTATTTCTCCCGCGCCCTGCCGACTAATATACCAAATGCGATATATTCGATTAATACCAGTACCACCACTGCTATAACTAGGTCCATATTCCCCTCATTCTCTCGACTAAATTGAAGCTTGTGTTTTTACTTTAAGTTTTAGGCCGGTCTCTATGAATTCAACATCTGCTCAAGATAGACGACCGTATCCGTTCCAGAAATAAATTCGAAATCTATATCAGGATGTAATTCGCGCAGACGGGTGTTGAACAAACCATGTGCTGAGTAAATTAGTGAGTCGAGTATGATATTGTCGCTGTCGCACTCTTTGGCCTGCTTCACCAGTCGGTCGAATCCGACGATAAAATTCTCAGAGTGTCGCTTGCGTATTTCCGTGCCATAGGCCAGTTCATTCATATCATTATCCTGTACCGCCTGCATGGTTAAAAACATCCGCGAGAATACCTCGAAATCGCCATGGGCGAATTGCTTCCACACCTCAGCGAGGTCTTCGGTAGAATAGTTGTTATTACCAACCGGACCCTGGCTCGAAATGAACAACATGCCAGAAACAGCACCTAACTGACGGCGTGTGCTTTCTGCAATCTTAAAGAAGGTTTCCTGCCGGGCATTGAGCTCGGTCGCTGCAATTGCCAGAGTTTGTTTTTCCGAGTGCAGGTTATTACGTCGAAGCTCTTCATTATTCTCTGCCAGCACCGACTGCTGGATGAATAATCCAATTACCAGCCAGAGGAAGGCCAATGGGGCGAAGGCTCCTTCCAGAAACGTGCCCATTTCATCGATCGGCAGGTCAACGAAAGCGGACCAGCCAACTGCACTGGAAATATACAGCGCTCCAAGCAGCAACCAGATAAAGGTGATTGCCAGGCCCAGAAATATGCGCCAGTCCTTATGAAAGTAGGAGTCTCTATCCAGTTGCTCAGTCATTTCAGTTACCGGGTTATCTACGTGTCTCTGATTAGTACTACAGCCTTGCCAGAGGCTCCCTAGAGTAAAGTGCTGCTACCAGAGCGTCAATAAGGATGAGAGTCAAAGAGGTTTTTTTTACTAAACGAGCAAATCACTGAGGGGCCAGTCTGGAATTTGAACTTAGCGGAATTGGAGCTGCTATGGCGCTTAAAACTTCTCCAGTATCGTGTCTCGAATCAAATCAGACTCTTCCCACAGGACGAAATGCCCCATGTCCTCGCGGTACAGATACGTTACATCGGAATTGCTCAGGGCGGTACGCAGGAATTCGGCGTTGCCCGGGCTTACCAGGCGGTCGGTATCCCCTTGTACGATTACCACCGGCATGCGCAGTTTCTCCCACTGTGGCAGCATCTCCACCAGTTGCGGTCTCAACGGCATGATCTCAGCATTGGCTCCCTTTAAGCTGGCGCCGAGTAGGAATCTGGGCAGCACCACAGCAAATCGATTATACCAGCGCGGTCCGCTCAGCTCCGGATCACCGGTAGTGGCCACAAAAACCAGTCCAGAGACCAGTTCGGGATATTGCATGGCAGTCTTGGCTATAACCGGGCCGCCATAGGAATGCCCCATCAGTATGGCTCCCTTTCCACTGCGGTCCCGCTGCAAAAGGGGTAGCAGCGCGGCGGCCTGATCCTCCAACAACGGTACTTTATCATCACCGTCATCCACCCAGCCCGGGCGGGTAACAGATATCATATGAAAGCGTTCCTGCATCAGCGGATCATTTACGTAGCGAAGAAACGCCGTTAGAGACCCCGGCGTGCCGTGTACGAAAACCATGAGCTGCTTCGGCTCACCAGTTGCGCTGGGAATATTCACTTCAACGTATTCGATATCACCGAGCGCCTGAACCGACCCATCCTGGCCAGAAGCCAGCGTTGAGACAAGGAAAAGCATCAGCAAGCCAGCAATATAGGCGACTCGAGTCTTTGAAAATCTGCTTCCAGGTGTGGGCATCAGCTTTCCCGGGTTTGGCTATGACTAATGATTGTAAAGCTTTGCTGGGGCATCGGCATTAAGAGTGACCACAAATGCTGGAGAAATCTTCTCATTACGATATGAAAATTGCTCGATACAGCGGTTATTGACATGTGGTATGTTTAACAAAAAGGCTATATCAAAGCCTGTTATAACCGGGTCTGCTGCGCTACTGTAGCCAAACTCTGGACGAAAAGCGGATGCCTGACCATGACAAAAAAGAAAGCAGCAAACTTTGATTTCGAACAGGCTCTGGAAAACCTCGAAGAGCTGGTCTCTGCGATGGAAGAGGGAGAATTGACCCTTGAGGAGTCACTCGAAGCATTCGAGAAAGGCATCAAACTGACTCGGGAGTGCCAGTCTGCGCTCAAGCAGGCCGAGCAAAAAGTTCAGATCCTGATAAACGAAAACGGCGATACGGAAGAGCTAGGGGACGAATAGACCAAACCAATGAATGCCCCCTCCTCGCAGGCGCTGCAGGCTTTTCTGGAGCAGTGTCGACAGCGCGTAGACAGCGCCCTGAAAGCTCATCTCAGCGGCCAGGTTCTCAGCAAAAAACTGCTGGAGGCTATGCAGTATGCCACTCTGAAAGGTGGTAAACGAATTCGGCCAGTTCTCGCCTATGCCAGTTTTCTTGCCATTGATGATGAGTTGGTAAAAGCCGATGCCGTCGCCTGTGCGGTAGAGCTGATGCATTGCTATTCACTGGTACATGATGATCTGCCTGCCATGGACGATGATGAATTGCGCCGCGGCCTGCCTACAGTGCACAAAGCGTATGATGAAGCCACTGCCATATTGACCGGGGATGCACTGCAATCGCTGGCATTTCAGGTAATCGCCAGATCCAGTGTGGCTGGAATTTCTAGTAGTACGCGCCTGGAAATGGTGGCTATCCTGAGCGAAGCTGCCGGCATGCAGGGCATGGTGGCAGGCCAGGCACTGGATTTTGATGCCGTTGGCAAACCGTTGGACCAGACGCAACTGGGGATTATGCACAGCCTCAAGACCGGGGCTCTGATCAAAGCCAGTGTCCAAATGGGGGCCCTGAGCTCTCCGGCTGTTACTGAGGAGCAATTTCAGACCCTGAGCAACTACGCAGAACATATCGGTCTGGCTTTTCAGGTTCAGGATGACATCCTCGATGTGACTGGCAACACCGATGTACTGGGAAAGCCCCAGGGCTCCGATGAAGCTCTTAATAAACCAACCTATGTCTCGCTGTTAGGCCTTGAGGCTGCCCAGGCAAAGGCAGCCGAGTTAGCGGAGCAGGCAGTCGATGCCCTTGAGTCATTCCCGGAAAGCGCAGATACTTTGCGCTGGTTAGCACAATTCATCATCAAAAGAGTACACTGATTGACGGGAACCTTGCTCTGCTTTACCTTTACGCCCAAAATAAACCACTGTTTTACCTGCAATGAGCCAAAAGCCAGCGAAACTGGAGTGATAGCAAACCGATGCTCGACCAAATCCCCGTAAACAGACCGGACACTCCGCTGCTGGATCAGATAGATAATCCCGATGATCTGAAGCAGTTAGAACTTAACCAGCTAGCGCAGCTGGCCGAGGAACTGCGGTTGTTTTTGCTTTATTCGGTGGGCCAGACCGGCGGCCATCTGGGTGCCGGGCTGGGCGTGGTGGAACTGGCAATCGCCCTGCACTATGTGTTTGACACCCCTCGCGACCGGCTGGTGTGGGACGTCGGACACCAGGCCTATCCTCACAAAATTCTAACCGGTCGCCGCGACCAGATGTTAACCATGCGCCAGGCCGGCGGTCTGAGCGCTTTTCCCAGCCGCGATGAAAGTGAATTTGACTGTTTCGGGGTTGGGCACTCAAGCACTTCGATTAGCGCGGTTATGGGTATGATGACGGCGGCAAAAATGCAGGATAAGAATCAACGCAGTATTGCAGTAATCGGTGACGGCGCCATGACTGCGGGCATGGCATTCGAAGCACTGAACCATGCCGGTCACCTGGAAGATAATTTACTGGTCATCCTTAACGACAATAACATGGCTATTTCGAACAGCGTGGGAGGTCTTTCCAGTTACTTCGCCCGCATGTGGGCCAGCAAACCCTATAACTTTGTTCTCTCCGGAGGTAAACGCTTCTTATCAAAAATACCTCCAGCCCTTAAGGCAGCATCCCGGGCTGAAGAATACATGAAGGGAATGGTGTCACCTGGCACTCTTTTCGAAGAAATTGGCTTCAATTATATCGGTCTGATCGACGGGCACAATGCTACTGGACTGGTTGGTATCCTGAAAAACATAAAGACCCTGAAAGGACCGCAGTTGCTGCACATAGTTACGCAAAAGGGTAAGGGCTATCTGGAAGCTGAAAACGATCCATTCGGCATGCATGCCATGAGCAAACTTAAGGCATCGGCCAACTTTCAGCCCAGGGAAACGGAATCTCAGTCTGCGGATTTAGCCACCAACGAGTCCGAGATCAGTGGGGGAAAACTCACCGGCCCACCTACCTATTCACAGGTTTTTGGCGACTGGCTATGTGACGTGGCCGCTCAGGATCCCCTTGTTGTTGGTGTGACTCCCGCGATGGGAGATGGGTCCGGAATGAAACGTTTTGCCATTGAGTATCCGGATAGATTTCACGATGTGGCAATAGCGGAACAACACGCGGTAACTTTTGCGGCAGGCATGGCCTGTGACGGCTTAAAACCCGTCGTCGCCATTTATTCCACATTCCTGCAACGTGCCTACGACCAGTTAATACACGACATCGCTTTACAAAAACTCAATGTGCTATTCGCTATAGACCGTGCAGGGCTGGTTGGAGAAGATGGCCCGACTCACGCCGGCAGTTTTGACCTCAGTTATCTACGCTGCGTGCCAAACATGACCGTAATGGCCCCTAGTGATGAGAATGAAACCCGCAAGTTACTCAATACCGCCTTTCAAATTGATGGCCCGACTGCGGTACGCTACCCACGAGGAAAAGGGCCAGGTGTCACTGTAATTCCGAATAAAGAAGTTGTACCAATTGGCAAGGGCAAATCACGGCGCGAAGGCAAGGCAGTTGCAATACTGGCCTTTGGCAGTATGGTGGCGCCCGCCCTGAAAGCGGCCAATCTGCTGAACGCAACGGTTATCGATATGCGCTTCGTGAAACCGCTGGATGAAGACCTGGTTGGCAATATGGTCACGCGGCATCAATTGCTGGTTACTGTTGAAGAAAATACTATTGCCGGTGGGGCCGGCTCTGCCGTTAACGAATTTCTGATGCGCGGCAATTACCAGATACCGGTGCTGAATCTAGGCTTGCCCGATGAATTTATGAACCATGGCAGAACCCCCGATATGCTGTCCAGCGTTGCCCTGGATTGCAACGCCATCGCCGCAGCGATCAGGAGCAAACTGGTAGCCTGCAAGATTCAATCGGAAGCAGTCTGACCAAACACTCAAAAAAAGGAGAATCGACCCCGCTCCAAAAACCCTCAATCCAAATCATATACCTCCTCGATTTGGGTTGGTTGATTGCCCTGATTGCAAATACGGACGTATCGCCATGGGCTGTTATAGAAAGGCACGTCCCAGTCGGTAAGGATGTTGTCGTCTTGAAAGCACACGAACCGGCTTTTATAGTCGTTACTGACTTCGACAGTAATGGGTTGGTCTGCTCCGTCGCGGATGATGCGCAAGTCTGCTCTGAAACCATGGTCTTCGATTCGGCGAATACCAAAGTCTACGATGATGCAACTATCTGGATGTACGGTGGCTCCCTCCGCTTCGGATTTTGCTCCTGGCTCTAGGTTGATGTCAGAGAGTGCACCACTGGGATTGCTTACTCTGCCAACGGGGGTAACGGTGATTCCTCCCGCGGTGAGTCGTCCTGGTGCGTGGGGTTCTGTTGACCGGTTTTGCATGAACGAGCTCCAAAGGGAACGTATGAGTTTATAGAGCACTAGGAGTGTGAGAATGAGGGTCATTAACAGCAGGAACATTTCTAATTCTTCGGCGTACAATGCAAGATTGAGCCCTACTGAAGTTATAACCAGAACAAGGTTTACGAACATGTATATGATGGCAATTATGATGAGGACTGCTATGGACCAAAAGGCCCATGCTGGTAGATCGTGGCGTGCAAGTTTGAGGATGAGGTATATGTATATTACGAGTAGGATGCCTACGCCGATGAGGAACCAAATGCCTGGTCCTGCTGTTACTGCGAGGGGTCCGGTTATTCGGAAAATGACTGATACCAATATTAACAACATGATAACCCAATTGATGGGTTCTGAGTTCCACATGATTTGGGTATTTGGACGTTTTGTACCTACGAGTCCATTGAAGTAAGCGAGCATGCCGACATAGAGTCCTCCCGTGGAGAGGAGCGCAAGGGTGAATAGATCAGCTGAACTTATCATGATGGATGACTACCTGTCTGAGTGCGTTTAGCGTATGTGTTTGAATTAATTGCTACACTTGTTTCTTATATTAGCAACCTAGCAATAGCCTGCTGGTCCACAAGTGCCACCGCTCGTCCATTGCACTGGAGGCAGAAAGCCATCTGCTGTGAGCGTGTAAGTAATGCCGGCCAGGCTGGTGCCATCGCTATACCAGGTAATTGTGATTACACCATCTACAATGCCAATTCCGAGGGTCGTGGCAGTAACGGCTTGAGCTGATTGCAGCCCGTTAGTGCCGGAATCAAAGTCATTAAGAGACGACACTCGACCCGTTACGGCTGCCACGGCCACGGCAGAACGACTGGCGCCTACCGCTAGCACTGCCTCGGAAAACCGGGCCTTGTTCTGATACAAGGTATAGGCGGGCAAGGCCACCGAGGCCAATATCCCGATAATGGCGGTGACCATCATCAACTCGATCAGAGTGAAGCCCTGCTGCTTAGCTGGATTTCTCATGGCTGATTTCCTGTAAGTAGGATACTGACAAGTTAAGGAACCTCTGATTAATTATTCAATATCTCTGGCCTGCAGAGGAGCCGCAGATCAAGGCGGCTTCCTGCAGTAATGTTTGCTACCTTACAATGGGAGCCAACGCGGAGGTGCGGCTCCTCTGAAGGCCCCTGCGGGCGCGGCCTGAAGCACACTTCTGCGTCGTTGCAACCCTTGTTAAGGACTAAGGCCATTAACTGCGGATTGCGTCTAGCAGAAGCACGCTTCAGGTCACGCAGAGACATTGAATAATTAATCAGAGGTCCCTTAGGCGATAATATCAGCATGAAACAACCAGAATCAATGTACAAACATCACCGATTCCCTCCAGATATCATCCAATACACGGTCTGGGTGTATTTCCGTTTCAATCATGGACGCATTAATACCGTGTGGGCTTTGCGACCTTTCCCTCGCTTGGCTGGTGTGACACGTATCCGGAATTGACTCTTCCAGATCATGACTATAGAATCCGTCGAATCCTGACGTCGGTTTGATGATTGACGGATCTGGTTTTTCAGGTGCCATTCGTGGCCCAATGGGAAGTTGGTGCAAATCCAACACTGCCCCCGCAACGGTAATTTGCTGTAATTAAATTCAGCAACAAGTCCGGTACCAACCTGAAAAAATTTTTTACCCAGAACACCCAGATGCAGCGGAGGGCTACGTCAGTGGTTGAGTCGAGTTTTCAGACTCTTCTACCTAACCCTCCCTGATGAACACTACTACTGCCTTTGAAAAAGACAAGGCTTCAAAGCGTATTGTAAATTTTTTAAACTGGCAGACAGCTTTAATTTGGGCACTTCGATGGCAAACACAGAAGACAGAAACCAACGCCATAAAAAAACCATGCAGCGCAAGAAGGAGCACATAGACGGACGCATAGCGGAGGCCACTATCGATAAGGGATTGCTGGTCGTGCTCACAGGTAATGGCAAGGGCAAGAGCTCTTCTGCGTTTGGCATGCTTGCACGCAGTGTGGGTCATGGACTGCGTTGCGCTGTCGTGCAATTTATCAAGGGGCAATGGGAGTGCGGTGAACAGCTAATGTTTCAGGACAACCTACTGGTTGAATTTCATGTCATGAACACCGGCTTTACCTGGGAAACCCAGGACCGCGAGCAGGATATTGCTGCTGCCGGGAAGACCTGGGATCAGGCGAACTTGCTGCTCACTAACCCCGATATCGAAGTGGTTATTCTGGATGAGCTGACCTATATGTTGACCTACGGTTATCTCGATAAAGAGATGGTGTTAAGCGCGCTGAAAACCCGTCCTGAACAGCAGCACGTCATTGTAACCGGGAGAAACGCCAGCAAAGAACTTATCGAGCTGGCTGATACCGTGAGCGAACTGGGCGAAAGCAAGCACGCATTTAATGCCGGGATAAAAGTACAAAAGGGAATAGACTACTAATGGAACCGGGCTACTTTACATTCAAGATTCAGAGCAGGATCTCACTGCTGATAGCCTGCCTGAGCCTGCTGATTTACCCTTCGCTTTTTGCTGCCGAAGTAATGGATGACGATAACAAACTGGTTAGTCTGCCAACGCCCGCCGAGCGAATCATCAGCCTGGCGCCTTCGCTTACCGAACTGCTGTATGCCGCTGGTGCCGGTGACAAACTGGTCGGTGTGGTGGAGTACAGCGATTTCCCGGCAGCGGCGAAGTCTCTGCCCATCATCGGCCGGTTCGATATGCTCGATACCGAACGTATTCTGGAATTGGCTCCGGATCTTATAGTAGCCTGGCGATCGGGTAATCCACGGGCAGCGGTAAGAAGGTTGCAGGAACTGGGTCTGACCGTCTATGTTGCCGAGCCCTCCGAGCTGGATTCCATTCCACTTCATATCGAAAAACTGGCCATACTGGCCGGCACGGAAAGCGCGGCAAATCTGGCAGCGAAAGATTTCCGCGAAAAACTCGGAAATCTCCGCAGCGACTACAGCCCAAAGGCGCCTGTTAGCACTTTTTACCAGGTTTGGGACTCACCCCTCATCACTGCAGGCGGTAACGAACTTATCAACGATATCATCAGATTATGCGGTGGCGAAAATATCTTTGCCGATATTTCCCTNGTAGCACCCAAGGTGAGCGAGGAGGCTGTGCTGGTACGCAACCCGAACGTGATAGTCGCCAGCGGTATGGATATTGAGAGACCAGAGTGGCTGGACAACTGGAAGCGCTGGCCTAGTCTCACTGCGACTGAACTTAATAACTTATTCTTTATACCACCGGAATTACTGCAACGTCATACCCCAAGGGCACTGCAGGGAGCTGAATTGATGTGTCAGTACATTGATCAGGCCAGAAGCAGAATTAACTGAAGAATTAAGGCCTCTATTTGGTACTGTCAAATTGTTAACGTGTCACCAAATCCTTGATGTTTTCTTCTCAGAAGTTGGGTTCAGCCCTGGGGAGTACTTGCGGGGTGCTCCTGATCATGGAGCGCAATCGGTCGGGTAAGGCCAACATGGCCGGAGTGACAACCAGCGTAAGGATAGTCGCAAACGATAGACCAAACACGATGGTGGATGCCAGGCCGGCCCATTGGGATGCAATGGGACCGCCGATTTCCAGCTCGGCGCCAACCAGATCAATGGATATATTCATCGCCAGTGGCAACAATCCAAAACCGGTCGTGAAGGTAGTCAGAAAAACCGGGCGCAAACGCTGCACTCCGGTATGTACGATGACCTCCTGCAAACTCCATTCGCTGTGGTCACGACGCAACACATTAAACGTGTCAATTAGCACGATGTTGTTGTTCACAATAATGCCTGCCAAGGCAACAATACCGATTCCAGTCAGCATGACACTGAATGGCTGTCCGGTTATTAATAATCCGAGTAAAACGCCCGTGGTTGACAGNAGTACTGAGGAGAGAATGAGGATAGCCTGATAGTAACTATTGAACTGTGTAACCAATAATATAGCCATCAGTGCCATTGACAGGGCGAAGGCTTGCACCAGGAATTCGGCCGATTGCTCCTGCTCCTCGTTTGCGCCCCGGAACTGGTAGTAAACTCCGTTGTCTGGCGGGTTGGCCTGCATATACTGCTCTATCTCCTGTAGCTTGTTATCAGCAATGATGCCGGGGGCGGGATTGGCCCGCACATAGACTACGCGGTTACCATCCACTCGCTGGATTGAACTTACCTTCTGTTTTGCTTCCCGTGTAACGAAGCTGCTGATTGGCACAGGACCATTTACCGTACTGATGCGCAAGGAGTCCAGTTGATTAATACCGCGGTATTCCATCGGATAGCGGACCCGGATATCCACTTCTTCTTCGCTGTCGTCCGGCCGGTAATCTCCCATGTAGATGCCATTGGTGAGGAGTTGTATCGCCGCACCAATTTCAGTCATATTGGCACCCAGCATCGCCGCTTGTGCACGGTCAACATTTATCTCCCATTCAATACCTGGAATCGGCGCTGTGTCATCAATGTCGATGAGGCCGGACATCTGATTTTCCATGAAATTACGAACGCGGTCTGCCTCGTAAAACAGCAGATTCAGATCTTCACCTGATAGTTCAAGCTGAATTTCCTTACCTACCGGAGGCCCCTGTTCTATCGAGACGATTTCTGCCCGCACGCCCGGAATTTCAGCAAGCGCCGCCCGATATAGATTCTCAATTTGGAAGCCATCAATTTCCCGCGTGCGGCGATCCGCCAATTCAATGAAAATTGTGCCTATCAAGTCAGGAGCGGACTGCTGTGCGCCACCCATTTGCTGACCGGCACCTGACTGGGTAACAATGCCGTCGTAGTAACCGATTTCGTTGATTCGGGCTTCAGCATCCAACATAATGTCCCGGTGCTCGGCTGGTGATAAATTGCCGCGTGCAAAAATCTGCACCTGGGTCTGTAAGGGTTCTGCTGAGACGAAGAACTCAATGCCAGAACCCCAGCGTCCATAGGCGAACACAATTGTCACCAAGGTAACAACACTGAGTGTGCCCACGGTAATTGGCATTCGCACTGCGAATTCCAGGATTTTCGCATAAAGACCAGTAATACCGGATACCTTGTTCGGGTCTCCTTCCTCGAGGTTTTTCAAATAAGTCTTGTCAGCTTCGCTGGATTTACCGATCATGGCGCCAATCGTGGGCGCGAACAAAAGAGCATAGAACAGTGAGCCCGTCAGAACAGCAAAAACCGTAATCGGCAGGTAGCTCATGAACTGACCCGAAACACCGGGCCAGAACATGATCGGTAGAAAAGCCGCCAGAGTCGTCGCCGTCGATGCCGTGATCGGCCAGAACATTCTTCGCACGGAGGCTTTATACGCTTCCTGACTGTTCAGGCCCTCCGCCATTTTTCGATCGGCGTATTCGACCATTACAATAGCGCCGTCGATAAGCATACCGAGGCCCAGCAACAGGCCAAAGATCACCATGAAGTTGTATGTGAAACCCAGCAGATTGATAACAATGAAAGCGAAGAAGAACGAGAATGGCACCGCCAGGGTTACCAGGAGGCCCGAGCGCACACCCACGGAGGCAATCACAATGATGAGTACCAGCACCATGGCAGTAGCCATATTGCCAGACAGGCCGGAATTCTGTTCCAAGACCATGGGTACGCTGTTGTTAATATAGGACAGAGTGACAGACGGAGGCAGGCTGGGACGCACTTCTTCTACCAGGGCATCTATCTCTTCCATCGCAGCGACCAGATTGGCCCCCTTGCGCTTCATTACATTCAAAGAAATAGTTTGGGTGCCATTGGCATAAGCGTAACGGGTTGCGTCTTTGAAGGTTCTTCTTACCTCGGCAACATCGGAAACTGTAAGTACTCCTAAATCTGATGAGGCCAGAGGCAGATTGAACAAGTCATCGGCATTTTCTATCAGGCCGGGAACCTTGACGGAAAAACTGCCCCGGCCGGTATCCACCTGGCCAGCTGCGATTAAACGGTTATTACTGGAAACTGTCTGCACGATTGCACTGTTTGGGATGCCATAGGTTTCCAGTTTGGAAGGATCGATGACAGCTTCCAGCAGCTCCTCACGATTGCCAACCATGGGTGCCTCAAGCACCTGGGGCAGTATCTCTATTTCTCTCTGTAATTCTTCAGCAATTCTTAACAGCACCCGTTCTGGCACACCTTCTCCACCGATTGCAATTTGCACGATGGGCATTTGCACGGCAGAGACTTCCTGAATGATTGGTTCCTCAGTTGACTGCGGAAAGCGTGCCTTGGCGCGATTAATCGCTTCCCGAACTTCGGCCATCGCAGTTGATGATTCGAAACTGATGTCGAACTCAGTCATGATGGTAGCGGCACCCTCACTTGAGAACGAGCTTATTTCTGTAATGCCATCGATGGTCTTGAGTTCTAATTCGGCAGGCTTGGCCAACAGTCGCTCTGAATCTTCCGGCGAGATGCCCTCATGGATGATGGTGGTGACCACCAGGGGTACCTGAATATCCGGAAACATCTCTACGGGAATGGAAACATAGGAAAACAAACCGGCAAGCATTGTCACAGTGAAAATACTTATCGTGGTACGGAACCTGGAAATGGCAGCATCTACGTAGCTTTTCATGGGAAGGCTGTTTACTGAATATCCTGTCTAGTTATCCCAATCGAAATTTGCTTCAACAGTCTGTCCAGGGAACACTATTTCCTGACCCAGTGTGATCAGGATTACGCTACCCTGAAGGCCTGTTACCCAAATTCCTGGATTTTGCTGATTGGTATCATCACCGATTATTTCCACATTTCGAAACAACACTGACTTGCCGGAATCCAGTAACTTAACGCCGACAATACCGTTGTCATCCAGCGTTAACGCAGAAGACGGGATTAAATGGGCTGAGACTTCATTCGAATTAACCAGAAGTTCCACAGTAATGCCTTCACGCAATTCCTTATATCGGGCATCCACTTCGATTTCAATGCGGTAGCTGCGGGAAATAGCATCAGCGGCGCGGGCTATAAAACTCACAGTACCGGTGACCAATTCTCCGCTAAGTAGACGGCCCGACACACTGGCTCCTGCGCTAAGTGCACTCACATCCTGCTCGGGAACCAGACCTACCAATAACATCGGGTTATCGTCGAGTATCGAGGCACAGGTAGTCCCGACATTCAAAAGATCGCCGATTTCTACTGTGCGAGTTTCAACAACGCCATCGAATGGAGCTACAATTCTGGTCTTTTCAAGTGCCAACTCGGTTCTGCTTACCTGGGTTTTTGAAGATTGCAGTGCGGCCTTTAGTTGCGATACAACCACGTCAGATTGCAGGCCACGTTCCTGTAAGTCGAGCGCGGCATCGTATTCGAATTGAGCTTGTTCCTGGCGACTTCTTGCTTCTTCGAGATCTGCTGCGCGATTGTCTACGGCAATTTCGCACAACACATCGTCTGCCTTAACCCGGGCACCTCTGGCTATTGGATTGCCGACGATACGGCCCGCTTGTTCGGCGCGAACTTCCACATGGCGGGAAGCCTGGGTACGACCGCGAACTCGAATCCGTTCGACATAAGTTTGAGGGCTGATACGTTGCGCACGAACTGTGAGCGTCGAGGGATTTTCCGAGATATTTCCATCTTCGGGAACTACAACTACTGTCCTGGGGGCTTCGCTCGCATCTTCGGATAAAATCTCCGCATTGTGAGGAATGATCATCCACACAACGACCAATCCAAAGATTGCTGCTGCCACCAACTGCTGCTTTTTCACTTCCACCCCCAACGATCCAGTCTGTTCCAGATTGGATTCAAATCGCGCATAGCACAAATTTTCTGCAATAGAGCCGTAGCATAAACTACGCTACGACCTCTTATCCAGATCGGATCTTATTGCGCCTGAGTTATTCGTCACTGCTATTAGATCAATCCCGGTTCTGCGGGACTAAAGAGGCCGGACTCATTATGGTGAGTACCTAGCAAGACTTCCTCAAAAGTGTTACCTATTGTAACGGATTGAATCCCAAATGCAATGAATAATTGCGCGTATTTTGCAGAAAACCTGAGCAACCTGAGCCAGTTGAAGGTATTGACAAGTTAACCACTCAAATCGATGCACCAGACACAGCGGTTTTTATGCGCACATGCTGCTGTATACAACTTGATCAACTTGGGTCGGCATTTGGTATCAGCGGAAAACTATCGATATTTCCACCGACGTGCCTTTGCGTCTTGGGAAAAGGCTGTAGCGATATAAATTTGGTTTAATGCAGTTTCTCATCGATTTGAGTGGTTAACTTGTCAATACCATATTTTTTCTTACTCTATTCGATCGCAGCTATAAACTCTTCCGTTGAGAGAACATTGTGACTAATTATTGGATAGTCGATTTCGACAGCCGCTTGCATTTCCTTCATATTGAAAGCGCCAATAGCGTCGGTAAGCATGGTGGTATGGTAGCCTAGCTCCACTGCATATCGAGCTGTTGACTCGATGCAAGTGTTAGCACGCATTCCAGCTAATATCACGTGGTCAATATCATGTAATTTTAATAAAAAATCTAAGTCCGTATTTGCAAACCCGCTAGACTTCCAATGCTGCTGGGCTTCCAAATCACCTGGTTGTTTCTGCAAATCTGGATGATACTCAACATTCCACGTTCCTGCCCTGAATGCGCGACCTGATCCGCCGCCAAATTTCCACCCACTGAAATCCCCCTCCTCATAATGATGGTGTGGGACGTAGATCACTTTCACACCTGATTCTCTTGCCGAGTTCACCAAAGTCTTCATATTTTCAATGGCATTATTTGCTTCCAGCGATTCTTTGGATAATGGATAGAGTAGTCCACCTTCAGAGAGAAATTCATTGTAAGGATCGACTAGCAGAATGGCGGATCTTTGTGGGTTATATGTATATTCCTGTGCTGACGCAGCAGCTGAGAAAATGAGAGTAGACAAGACGATAAAAGCACTATATTTGATGAACACAGCTTCGCACCTCTAGTTAGTTATTGATAGTTACCCAGCCTGGTCTTAGAGCCTACACCAAACTGGCCCAAGACTAGTCTTCAAACCTCACATATCGCTTTACCGAACGAGGTCCTACTTCTGCGCTGTAAATTACGCCATCTTTATCGGCGACAACGCCTTCACCGCCACTACTGGTCCTGTATGGACCGTTATTAGCATCGAAAGGATCAGGTATAAAGTAATTCACCTCACCAGTGCGAGCACTGCCGACGCGAATTCCTCTCCTCCATTCTCCCCGTCCTCGTTGTTCATTTGATTCTGAATCCACGGCATAAAGAATATCTTTGTCATCAATATAGATTCCGCTATTTCGACTGAACTGGTGCCATTGTTCCAGGAAGGTTCCGTCTTGATCAAATATCTGGATGCGATTGTTACCACGGTCAGTTACAAACAATCTCCCTTGAGAGTCAATGGCCAGACCATGGGGTGTGTTGAACTGGCCTGGGCCAGAGCCTCGAGAACCCCACGCCCGAATGTAGTTCCCTTCTGAGTCAAATTTGACGATGCGCGCGTTGCTGTCTCCACCATGACCGTCGGCCACAAAAATATCTCCATTAGGCGCCACATGCACGTCCGAAGGCATATTAAAGTGATTTTCATCAGTACCGGTTACGCCTGGCGTACCCAGTGTTAACAAACGGTCGCCTTCCGGGCTGAACTTGACCACTATATGTCCCTTTCCTTCAACACCCGGCGGTAGCGTAAATGGAGCGTCGGTTACCCAGACATTGCCTTCATAGTCCACATGAAATCCGTGGGGAACAGCAAATATGCCGCCACCAAAGCTTCTCACCAGATCACCATCGGAATTGAACTTCAATACCACGGGCAGATCCGATTCGGCACAACCCCTTATAGGAAATGCCGGTCGGATTGAATCGGATCCACAGCGCTCTCCTACCCAAATAGACTTACCATCGGGATCGACATCAATAGAACTAGTAGCGCCCCATTCCCGACCAGCAGGCATTTTCAAATATCCGGTGTAAATCTGGTAAGGATTCGGCTTGTCATTGACCGGTTCCATTCCTGCCTGGGCAAATGCGTAGCTGGCCGAAGTAGAAACTAAGATCGATAAAACAATCTTGTAAGTAAACTTCATGTGGATTTCTCCTGTTCTAATTGCTATCAAGTTGATGGCGCACTTGTCATAGATGAATCGACTATTTGTTCTTCTGAATATATATCGATTAAGCCTGTCTTCACAGTACTTTATTCATGCAAGGTAAAAAACCTGGTTCATCGTATAACTTATATCCTGGACCAATTGATAATAATCTAAAGTCTTCAATCAACAGTCAGTCCCGACCAGCAGCATCTCTACCAAGTCTGAGTGCGTTACTGGCCCCTGCCGACAACCCGCCATCGGCCCCCACAGTTACAAATCGAAAACCTTGATCAATGCGCTGTTGTACAGAGCCCGAGCCAGTAGTAATTGCGCAAGGTACGTCATACTCGAGACACGCACTCAATACGGTTTGAATCGCGGTTTCTACTTCCGGTGCGGCCGGGCTGGTGTAACCCATAGACGCACTCAAATCCGATGGGCCAATGAAGATACCGCCAATACCAGGAACATTGACTATTTCCTCAATATTTGCCACTCCTTGAGGTGATTCGATAAACATCACTGCAAGTAGCTCTCCAGAAGGATCAAGCGGCCAAACATCTGCCTTGGAAGTATAGTCACGTGTCCCCCAGTACCAGATTGCATTTGAAGGATTGCGCCCTCGAAGCCCAGATGGCTCCATATCGGGGGCACCGTTTACCTGCGGGTAACGAGTAGCCCGGACCGCCAATTCCGCCTGTTCTCGATTATGAATAGCTGGAAACATTATGCCATAGACACCTACATCCAAGACCTGCTTGGCCTGTGCGATTAATTCCTCAGCTCCACCGGCAGCTGGGATTCTGACAAAGGGCACGACATCAGGTTGTAAGTTGCCTTTTTCGATAATCGATCGTTTGTTTGTCATTCCAAGCAGAAACAGACGCAAGCGTTCGACATCAAACGGTGCGTGTTCCATATCAATCATGATGAAGTCCAGTCCGGAATTAGCCATAGAGCGTGCGCTATTCAAAGAATAGTCAAAACTTAATAGGCCAAAAGCGGGTTGGTCATTTTCAAATAACTCAATTAGCTTGTTTATTCTGATTTCTGCTTGAGCTGCCACATAGGACGATAAACTAGTCGAGGAAATAAAGCCAAAAACCAATAAACTAGTTTTTAGAATTGTTTTCATTTTTTTCTCCTGGTAGATCTTTTCACTGTGTCATCATACAGATTTAACGAATTTCAATACACATTAATCGGCTACTGACAATCCGCCCAACGCGAGTTAACTTGTCAGTACCCAAAGAGTTACTGAAGCGCTCGGGGTCCCGCAGCAAACCAGGTGCGAAATTGCCCGACGAAGGGTAGTAACAGTAAGGCGCTCAGCACAGGCACGGCGATAGCGAATTTTACAAACGCCTTCAGCATGGGCGGCTCCCATAGCCAGTGATCCAATAAGGACCTTGCACCTTGCTGATGTGTGTTGCTCTGGTTAGCGGGATTCATAATGTCTCCCTAAGCGATGCGGTTGCGATCAAAGGGGTCGGAGTCTCGGTTCAGTATTACTGAATATGCAAAGTGCAGATCAAATTACTAAAACCCTTTTGATTCGGTGGTGAATAGAGATTTGCCGGGAATGGCATTTAACAACGCCTGCGTATACGCTTCCTGAGGTGAACTAAATACCTGATGTACCGAGCCGGATTCCACCAGCTTGCCATCTTTCATCACCAGAATTCTGTCAGCCAGATAGCGAACTACACCAAGGTCATGAGAGATGAACAGCATGGTAAGATCGAATCGCTCTACTAGTTCCAGTAGTAAATCCAGAATTTGTGCCTGTATCGTAACATCCAGCGATGAGACCGGTTCATCCGCGATGATGAAGGCCGGCTTGGTGGCGATGGCCCGACCAATGGCAATTCGCTGGCGTTGACCACCGGAAAATTCATGGGGGTAACGCAAAATACTTTCCCGTGCTAATCCCACCGAATCCATTAAGGAACAAACTCCATTATCAAGCTCTTTTTTGGTGACGATTTTGTGCAGTAACAGCGGTTCGGCCAGCGTGTTATAAACTGTCATGCGAGGATTCAGGCTGGCATAGGGATCCTGAAAAATTATCTGCATCTGCCTTCGCAGCGGTTTCATTTCACCAGCAGATAGTCGACTAATATCCTGACCATCGAAACTGACCTTGCCTGCAGTCAGCTTCAGCAATCTGATGATTGCCCTGCCCAGGGTCGATTTGCCAGATCCCGACTCCCCTACCAGACCCAGAATTTCATTGGGCTTAATGTGCAGTGATACATCATCGACCGCTTTAATTGGTGCTTCGCCTTTGTTAGAAGGAAAGTGAATCTTTAAATCCTCTACCTCCACCAGATTTTGCTCCGCCTTGTTTTCCTGCGCCGATTTTTCCGAGTTCGGTACTGCCGCCAGAAGTTTTCGCGTGTAGTCATGCTGGGGATTATTGAAAATTGCATCGCGTGTTCCCTGCTCAACAAACCGGCCTTCCTGCATCACAGCCATCTTATCGGCGATGTCTGCCACCACGCTTAAATCATGACTGATAAAAATTACTCCAATGTTTCTTTTTACCTGCAGTTCTTTCAATAGTTTGAGGATTTGGGCCTGCACCGTCACATCCAGCGCGGTCGTGGGTTCATCGGCAATGATAATTTTGGGTTCGGTGACCAGAGCCATGGCAATAACGACTCTTTGTCGCATGCCGCCGGAAAACTCAAAGGGCCAGGAGTGCATACGCTGGGCTGCATTCTTGATGCCCACTTCCTCGAGAATTTCGATACCCTTCTGCCAGGCTTCTTTTTTGCTTATAGCAAAATGCAAACGCAGGGGTTCGATCAGTTGGTCGCCAATTTTAAGGAAGGGATTCAAAGAGGTCATGGGATCCTGGAAGATAATGGAAATACCCTTGCCCCTGATCTTACGCAATTCCGCTTCGCTTAAAGTTAGTAAATCCCTGTCCTCAAATAGCACAGAGCCGGACTCGATTTTCCCTGGCGGCATGGGAACCAGCCCCAACATGCTGTAACAGGCAACTGTTTTACCCGATCCAGATTCACCAATGATGGCAAATGTCTTCCCTGGTTCCACTTCAAAGCTGACACCGTCGACTGCCTTTAACGTGCCATTACGAGTATGGAAGTAAACTGAAAGATTGGTAACCTGCAGTAACGACATACCGGTTAATCCCTTGAGGCTTTCGGATCGAGCGCATCGCGCAATCCATCACCGAGAAAGTTTAGGGCGAACAATGTCATCGACAAGGCCAACCCGGGAAAGATTAGCAACCAGGGATACTCTTCCATGGTTTCTACACCATAGGAAATTAACAAGCCCCAGGATGATTCCGGCGGTTGAATACCCAGGCCTAGGAAACTGAGAAAAGCTTCCAGCAGCATGACGTTGGGAATGGTGAGCGTGGTATAGACAATTATCGGGCCCAGGGCATTCGGAATCAGGTGTTTGACAATGATTGCTACCGGTGACAGACCGAGGGACATGGCAGCCTCGACAAATTCCTGCTGCCGCAGATTCTGCACCTGGGAACGCACGATACGCGCCATGGTCAACCATTCGATGGCACCAATGGCGAGAAACAATAACACCAGATTTCGACCGAACACCACCATCAATAAAATGATGAAAATCATAAAGGGTAGTGCATAGAGAATATCCACGAAGCGCATCATGGCGGCATCCACCTTGCCCCCTGCATAACCGGCAATGGCGCCATATGTCACTCCTATTAACAGAGCGACTGCAGTAGCAACAAAACCCACTAACAGAGATACCCTGCCACCATAGAGAATGCGAGTCAGTAAATCCCGGCCAAACGTATCGGTGCCCAGCCAATGTTCGGCGCTGGCTGCGGCAGCCCCTAATCTCAAATCCTGTTCCTCGTAACTATAGGGAGCAATCCAGGGCGTCAGCAAACATAAAACCAGGACCAGCAACAGGAATCCCAAACCGAACATGGCAAGCTTGTTCTTACGCAGCCGTAACCAGGCATCATCCCATAGGGATACGCCTTTGGGCATTGCCAGGGTTGCAGAGTCTATGGAGGTACTGGTAGCCATTTATTTCCTGAACTGATAGCGCAGGCGTGGATTAAGCCAGGCGGAGAGAATATCCGAAAGTAAATTGAAGACCACGATCAGGGTTGCCAGGAACACCGTCGTGCCCAGTATCATTGTGTAGTCACGATTAAAGGCGGCCTGAACATAGAATCGTCCCAGGCCAGGAATCTGAAAAACAGTTTCCACCACAAAGGAACCGCTTAATAAGCCGGCGAAGGCGGGGCCAAGATAGGCAACCACCGGTAGTAAACCGCCACGCAGTGCATGTTTTAATATGACTATATACTCGGGTAATCCTTTCGCGCGAGCCGTGCGTAGATAATCCTGGGAAAGCACTTCGAGCATGCCTGAGCGACTCAAACGGGCGATGTAAGCCGCATACATGGCACCAAGTGTGATGCTGGGGAGCAGCTTGTCCCCCGCTGAATTTCCCCAACCGGAGACCGGCAACCAGTCAAGCCAGATACCAAAGACCAAAACCAAAACAGGTCCCAGCAAAAATGAAGGCATACAAATACCAATCATAGCCAGAGACATGGGCATATAGTCCTGCAGGGTGTTGGGTTTTAAAGATGCGAACACGCCAGCCACAATGCCAATCAAGACAGCGATCAACATGGCATACAGACCTAATTCCAGAGTAACGGGAAATCCCTGAAAGATTAATTCATTCACACTGCGGCTGGGGAAATTAAAAGAGGGGCCAAAATCACCCTGGAACAGATCGGCCATATACGAGAAATACTGCTGATACGCTGGCAAATCGAGTCTGTATTGGGCTTCCAGCGCGGCCCTTACCTGGTCAGAGACGGCCTTTTCACTGGAGAAGGGGCCACCAGGCGCTGCTCTGACCAGAAAAAAAGTGACTGTAATAACCGTCAGGATAACCGGAATAGCCTGCAGGGTGCGAAGACCGACGAATCGCCACATAGAAATCTACCGCCTGTTTATTCCGACGCTTCCAGGTAGACATATTTCCAGTTGTAATGATCCATGATATTTGAAGGTGCGCCTTTGAAACTGGAATCTTTGAGCATTTTTGTTTGATAGGTATAAATGGGAATAATGGGCACTTCGTCCATCAGTATGGTTTCAGCTTTATAATAGAGCGCAAAGCGTTCATCCTGGTTTAGCCTGGTGGGGGCCTCTTCCAGAACCAGTTGGTCATAGCGTTGACTTGAAAATCCGGTTCTATTATTACCTCCATCGGTTATATACATATCCAGAAAGGTGTTGGGATCAACATAGTCACCTATCCAGCCGCGGCGACTTACATCGTAATTCTGATTTTCCTGGGTATTCAGATAAACGCCCCATTCCTGGTTTAACAGCGACACTGAAATACCCAGATTGGTCTGCCACATTTGCTGAATCGCGATGGCAATCTTGCGATGGTTTTCCTGGGTATTATAGAGCAGTTCAAAAACAGGAAAACCTTCACCATTGGGAAAGCCCGCTGCGGCTAACAGTGCCCTGGCCCGTTCGGGGTCGAATGAAATAATTTCCGGTGGTTGATAGCCCAGGGTTCCTGGCGGAACCAGGGCATAGGAAGGATCCATAATGCCTTCCAGCACCGTGTCATTGAGCAATTTGCGGTCAATCGACAGCACCAGTGCCTTGCGTACGCGGACATCATCAAAGGGCTTCCGGGTCGTATTAATCATGTAATAGTAAGTACCAAGATAGGGGGCTATGACGATATGCTCCGGATCCTCTTCAAGATAAACCGGTACTTTATCCAGCGGAATGTCGTTGGTGCGATGTAATTGACCATCACGGAACATGCGCTCTTCGGTTACCAGGTTTTCGGTTGGGTAAAAAACGATGGCGTTGAGCTTGATATTCTCAGCATCCCAGTAAGAGGCTCTTTTCTCCACACGAATATGGGAATTGACCTGCCATTCAGTCAGTTCAAAGGCACCATTGTTGATCATATTGCCTTCCCGTGCCCATCGCGAGACGCGGTCGGTATAGCTGCCAAATGCCTCAATATTAGCTCTGTGCACAGGATAGGCGATGTAGTGATCCAGCAATTGGAGAAAGTAGGGGGTTGGTGATCGCAAGTTAATCTCTAGAGTAAATCGATCGATGACCCTGGCACCTACCTGGCTAAAATCATCTATCACGCCATTGGCAAACGCTTCAGCATTGGCGATTGGGAACAGCATATAGTTATTCAGATTGCCCAGCGCAGGGGTCAGTGCCCGTTCGAAGGACCAGCGAAAATCTTCAGCAGTTACCGGATCACCATTGGTCCAGTTGGCATCTTCACGTAAATTAAAGGTATAAGTAAGGCCGTCCTCACTGATGTCCCAGCTTTTGGCCGCGGCGGGTTCGGATTCCAGGGTGTAAGGGTTCTTGCTTGTCAGCCCTTCAAACAGAGCAGAAACAACATGATTTTCCGGTACTCCAGTAACAATATGTGGATCGAGTCCCTGAACTTCAGCCCCATTACCGTAGTGCAGCACCCCTTCCCGGGTTCCCACATCAACCCGCCGTTCTTCAGACCCACCGCCACAACCGACCAGAAGGAGGCTTAAAAATAATACTGCCCAATGCATGCGCTTTAAAATCATGATAAAGGTTCCCAAAGTGGCCCACAGCAGACCAGGGCCGATTGCTCAATGCCCTGACTGAATTCTCTATAGTTAATGGCTTGATTCTACATTAATTATCTATTCTGTAAATTATCTTAGACTGATTGGGGCATTGTGGGCCTGTAAGTCTGGGTTGGCTTGCCATGCTAGGCGGAAACTAGCCGCCGCTTGAACGCAAAACCCGAAGAGAGGAGAATCTAGATTCCCAATCCCCTGAATGGCGAGGAATAGCGATGAGTGAGCGCAACGAATTTCAATGGATGTTGAATACATGACTTCATCGTGTATTGAATATGAGGCAATTACCAAGTCTTACGGTGCTAAGACTATCCTCCATGGGCTGACTTTTAGCATTGCCGCAAATCTTACTACTGCCATCGTCGGTGAAAGTGGCAGCGGCAAATCCACCCTGTTACAGATGGCTAACGGTTTAGTCGTGCCGGAAAAGGGTCAGGTCTCTGTTTTTAGCTCAATCATTAATTCCGGTAGTGTCACAGCCCAGCGCCTGAAAATTGGCTATAGCGTACAGGGTGCCGGCTTGTTTCCACACTTGTCGGTGTTTCAGAACATTACTCTTATGGCGACCCTGCAGAAGTGGTCTGATGCAGATATCCAAAACCGCTATCAACAGTTAATGCAGTTACTGGAACTGGATGAGGACTTGCGTGATCGTTATCCCTTCAGTTTGTCAGGGGGGCAACAACAACGGGTGAGTCTGTGTCGCGCCATGATGTTAAAGCCACCACTGCTGCTACTGGATGAACCTTTTTCCGCACTGGACCCGGTAACCCGGGATATCATCCATGCCGAGTTTTTAAAGCTACAGCAGGCAGAAACCCGCTCCATGGTACTGGTTACTCACGATATGTTTGAGGCTACCAAACTGGCACAGCAGATTATCGTGCTTTGCGACGGCAGGATTGAACAACAGGGATCGGTAGCTGAGATTGAAAACAATCCGGCCAGCGACTATGTCCAAGCCCTGTTCCGGGCCGGAGGCCAAGGCAATGCCTAGGTATATTACCAATCGGTTTATGCTTGTTTTCCTGCTTGCGATTAGTTTATTTGCGCAGTCAGGCCTGGCCCAGCAAAGTGAAAATCCCCTTTCAATTACAGTAGGCAGCAAGAATTTCAATGAAAATTATTTGCTGGCAGAGGTGCTATCCCAGCTATTTGAGCATGCCGGTTATACCGTAGACAGAAACTTTGGTATGAGCGGCACACTGATTATATACGAAGCTTTGCGCACCGGGGAGGTCGATGTTTACGTCGAATACACCGGCACAGTGGCCCAGGTGATCCTCAACAATAACGACAATCCCAGCCTCGAGGATCTAAACGCTGAACTATTGAGCCAGGGCGTTGAAATGATGTCATCTATTGGTTTCAACAATACCTATGCGCTTACCTTGAAACGGGATTACGCGAACGAATTAGGTATTAGTACTATCTCTGAGCTGGCTGTACAGCCAGATATCGACATGGGATTCAGTATTGAGTTTCTGAACAGATCAGATGGCTGGCCTGGCCTGGTGGAAAACTACGGTTTTACCCAGCAGCCGGTGGGCATGGACCACGGTCTTGCCTACCAGGCCATAGATGATGGTTCCATCGACGTCACCGATGCTTACTCGACCGACGGTGACCTCGACCGTTATGGCCTATTGATTCTGGAAGATAATTTAAATTTCTTCCCCCGCTATTTCGGCGTGCCGCTGATTCGCAGTGAGTTATCAGTTCAGGCTCGCACTATCATCAACAGCCTGACAGGTCGCATCGACGAGACCCGTATGCGCGAACTCAATGGCCGGGTATTGCTGGATGGCAAGTCCTTTAACGAAGTGGCGGTGGAGTTCCTGGCAGAAGAGGGCCTGGTGGCCCGTGTCGATAATGCTAATGCCTCCAGCACCGGGATGTCCGTCATGTGGTCAAACCTGTGGCGTAACACCGCCGTGCATCTGCAGCTGACTTTTATAGCGCTGTCTCTGGGCTGTGCGGTTGGACTGCCGTTAGGCTTTGCCATCTATCGCTCCAGCCGCTTGTCCCGGGCTATGCTTTACATAGCAGGCCTGATGCAGACCATACCCTCCATCGCTTTGCTGGCCCTGTTTATCCCCCTGTTCGGAATCGGTCAGACCCCGGCGATTATCGCCCTGTTCCTGTATTCCCTGCTGCCGATTCTGAGAAGCACCATCACCGCCTTGTTGACTATCGACCCGGTGCTGAAGCGTGTCGCCGAAGCGCTGGGTATGACCCGCGTTCAACAGCTTCGCCATGTGCTGGTGCCCCTGGCTCTACCCAATGTTCTGGCCGGCGTAAAAACCGCGGCAATTATCAGCATCGGCACTGCCACACTGGCGGCATTTATTGGCGCAGGAGGACTGGGTGAACCCATCGTCACCGGCCTGGCGCTGAACGATACCAGTCTGATATTACAGGGCGCGATACCGGCGGCGTGTCTGGCCATACTTGCGGAGTTGCTGTTCGAGCTGCTTGAACGTGTGCTTGTTAAACCCCACATGTTGGTCGGACAATTGCCGACTTGAATTGCATAAGCCGATCTGTCCGCTGTTCTTCCTTATTTACGTACTAATTTTTGAATCCCGATTGTAATACCGGTGTTCTTTCTCATATATTCCTGTATATAGTTGAATATTCATCTTCCTATTCCTAGGAGACTATCCAAGAATACTCCGAAGCAGTCCGAATATTCTCGCCTACAGGAGAACGACCATAAACTTTGGAGAAAAAATCAAGCAGCTGCGCCAGCAGCGAAACTGGAGCCAACCAGAGCTGGCCGATGCCATTGGCATCGAGCAATCCTACCTTTCCAAGCTGGAAAATGATAAATCCGTGCCCTCCCCGGACATGCTTAACCGTATCCTCGAGGCATTCGACATCAACATAGAATCACTTCTGGAAGGTATGGATGAGGCCGAGATTCGTAATCACCTAAGATCGATTCCCCTGGTCAACGGACACCTGCAGGCGCAAAAGGAAATGGCCCAGCGCAAACGTACAAACTGGACAGTCGCCTCCTCCCTGCTCTGTGTGCTTGGCTTAACCACACTTACTTTGGGTTTGACATACCAGACATATCCCATGGTCAGCTATGACTACGGGTCTGAGGAAATAATCCCAAATGGAAATAACGGTGAAACTTTTGAGTCGTTGCAGTCTTATATCGATCAGGAATTCGCACCGGAGCATGCTCAAATGATCCGTGATGTGGCCAGCGATATTTCCATCGAATCAGCCTATGAAGTGCTCAAACAGCGCTACGCGAGTTTGCTCTCGTCAGAATTTCGGCACAGCTACAACTATCTCGGCAATGCATTTGTGGAACGCATCACCGAAGGCCAGGACCTGATCAATCTGGATGCAGTTGGGTTTACCAGTGGCGGGACACGCACTTTTGAGCTTTACAATACACGTAGCGAGATACGTGCCGAAGGGCAATGGATGTACGTTGGCGGTGCCTTCCTGCTGGCGCTCGGAATCTTCGGATTTGTAGTCGAGCGCAAGCTGTACCCAAAATTGCTAAAAGCGTAAATGTGAATTACACCAGGCCGAAGCCCGGTCGGTAGTCCTTGTCCAGGTAAGCATTGGCCTCTTCATCGTTGGTGAAACGTCGATTGGCGCCGTCATAGTCCAACACGCTGTGCTCACCGGCCCTTAGCAGAGCCACGTTGCCCAGCAACATGGTCTCAGTGAGTCGACCGGCATATTCAAAGTTTGATGTGGTAACTTTGCTGCGGTCTTTTATGGCATCGATCCATTCCTGATAAATGCCAGGCGACCGGGCCAGGGTGGGAGGAGGCTTCTGATATTCCACGTTTCTGGTTTCGGGAATGAGACGAGGATCAAGGCCGTAGACGCCGTGCATGAGGGTGTTTCTGTCACCCACGATCAGTACGCCGCCGTCGTTGTCCCCCATCTGCCGTCCGTTCTCGATCAATTCAGGGCGTTCGGGCAACAGGCCGCCATCGTACCAGGTCATTTTTACGGCGGGTCGATTGCCCTTGGTGGGGAATTCAAAATGAATTTTTGATGCAATTGGGAAGCTCTCCTGGTCGCGACCCCAACGGCTGGAGCTTGCCGAAATCCTGGTGGGTAAATCGAGATCCAGTGCCCAATAGGGGTGATCGATAATATGGGCACCCATATCGCCGACCACACCGGTACCGAAATCTCTCCAGCCACGCCAGTTAAATGTGTGATAGCGACGCTCCAGGTACGGCCGGTAGGCGGCCGCTCCCAGCCACAGATCCCAATCCATGGATGACGGCACCGGGTCTGAGCCTTCAGGACGTGCTATGCCCTGGGGCCAAACCGGGCGATTGGTCCAGCAATGTACCTCAGTAACCGTCCCCAGCAAACCATCGGCCACCCACTCATTAATGAGCCTGGCACCCTCTTCCGCATGCCCCTGATTGCCCATCTGGGAGACTACATTGGCCTCCCGCGAGAGTCGCGCCAGCGCTCGCGCTTCTGCCACAGTATGGGTTAACGGCTTCTGTACATAGACATGCTTGCCAAGGCTCATGGCATGGGTAGCAATAGGTGCGTGCATATGATCCGGGGTACTAATCAATACTGCATCGATCTCCGGCTCGTTATCCAGCATCTGGCGGTAGTCGCGGTAGCGTACGGCTTTATCCCTGAAAGGGGCGGTCCAGTCTTCTTCTAAAGTGGCAGCCAGCTGCCGATCATCGATGTCACACAGCGCATAGATGTTTTCGTGGGAAACTTCCCTGATGTCGGTTTTACCCTTGCCATTAACACCCACGGCGGCAATATTTATCTTGTCGCTGGGGGCCACGTAGGCCGGGCCACCAAGCACATGACGGGGAACGATCATAAAGGCCGAGGCAGCCGCGGTGGTTTTAATAAAATCCCGGCGCCCCACTGTTTTTCCAGCATTCTGTGTGTCGATAGAGCCTGTAAGCTTTTTCTTCATGCCATTCCCCTTCCGTTTTTTGCCTGGTCTGCTTGTCAACTCTTCACGGCTTTCGCCTCGGNCAGCCGCCACTATTCACTCTAATCTGGCCCGGGCCACCTCTGTTGTACCTGCGATCATAGAGTCTACATGTTTGAGGAAAATTGGCGAGTATAAAATGCACCATAATGCCTGTGTTCAAGACGGGATGGATAGACTTTAGCGGAGATTGCTCTTATGCTTCCCCCAAAACAGGAGCAGATTATGCAAAAGAATAAACGCTTTCCCCTTTCACGCAGAAGATTTACCCACGGCTCGCTATTGTCGCTGGCAGGACTTACGTTGTTTCCAAGCCTGTTCGCTTCGAGGATTCTTGCACAGGCTGCCCAATCGCCCACGCCGATGAAAATTGGCATCATCGGTTCAGGCAACATCGGCGGATCTGTCGGTCTGCGTTGGGCAGAGGCTGGCCATGAAATTATGTTTTCATCACGCAATCCCGATCAGCTCGGCGAGCTGGTTGCGCAAGCCGGCCCTAAAGCCCAGGCAGGCTTTCCACCGCAAGCGGCAGAATTCGGAGACATCGTCTTTGTCGCCGTGCCCTACGCTGCAATGCCGCAGGTGGGTGAGGATATTGCGCCGCTGGTGCAGGGCAAAATCGTCATCGACTGTGGTAATCCCTATGTGAGGCGGGATGGTGAAATGGCAGCAGTGGCATTGGAAAAAGGTACCGGTGTGGCGTCGGCAGAATTCTTTCCCGGTGTGCGGCTGGTGCGGGCGTTCAATGCACTGAGCTGGACTGAAGTGAGGGACCAGGCCCATCGAGACGGTGAGCTGATAGCCATCCCCATCGCCGGTGATGATGCAGAAGGCGTTGCCGTTGCCACTCAACTGGTTATCGATGCTGGTTTCGATCCGGTGGTTGTAGGCGGGCTGGAACGGGCGCGGGAATTCGATCAGGGCACGGAAGTTTATGTTAAGGGCATGACTGCCAGAGAAATGCGCGCGGTCCTGGGCCTTTGATGGTAAATAGGGACAGATTTATTTTTTTGTTGTAGGTAAATAGGGACAGATTTATTTTTCATAGAACTTTTGAATCTGAAAAAAAATGCAAATAGAAAAATAAATCTGTCCCTATTTCGGAGTAACCGCTCCCGCCTGGGGAGAATCCCCGCTCTTTATCATATTGTACCAATCACGAAACGGACCTGAGGTGTTTTGCCAGAAGGAGCGGTATTCACTTTGTGTCTTCGGGCCGATTCCCCAGGGCGTGTATTCATCTTTTTCGGGAATATAGAGAGTGCCAAACAGCCGATCATAGATACTGGTGACTGCCGCCATATTGGTGTCCCAATGCTTTTGCAGATAACTATGATGAGTGTGATGCATTACCGGGCTTTGTATCCACTTAGACAGCCAGCGCGGGTAGCGGAACTGCACATGGTAATGACGGAATGATCCAGTAAGGCCAAACAGGAAAGAAAAGAATCCAGCGCCCAGCAGCGTTGCCTGGGTAATCCCACCGTTGAACAGATAGGCAAATATCCCGGCGGCGAAAGCAAAACTGAAGGCCGAACCCGCAGCCCATATAGGACCTGCCAGGAAATGTTCCCGTGACCGTGTAAGTGGTGTTAGTACCTCAGCCGAGTGATGCACCTTGTGAATTGCCCACAACGCCGGCACCTTATGCATGGTGTAGTGAATAGCGAAAAAGATGAAGTCATAGCACAGCAAACTCACCAGGGCGTAGAGCAACATCCAACCAAAGTTGGATGCCAGCGCCGGGGTTTCACCGAAGAGAAATTCCAGTGAGCCGATGACCGTTTGTTCGGTCATGGGCCCGACTGTGGCAAACAGGGCCACCGCCCATAACGGGCGCAGGAAGCGCTCCAGAACCCAGAGCCAGATGTCGACCCGGGCGGACACATGGGTGTAGGTGTCCATCGGCAAGATAAACTCAAGCAGGCCGGTTTTGCGTTCCCGCCCAGCGGCATTCTTCGAACCATGACCACGAAAAAAGACAAAAAGCAGTACGGCGAAAAACAGCGTGAGCAATATTCTATCCCAATGCAGGTCACCGGGGATATTGGAAGATATGAGTCGGTTGGCCTGCTGGACTATGTCGGTGAAGGGGCCGACAATTTGTTCAGGACTTGCTGTGGTGTCAGTATTGGCTGCCATCTTACTCCTGGTTTGCTTCCGTTTGTTCAAACAAGTCGAGTTGTTGATTATGCCTGAATCTCAGTTTAAAGGGGNAGTTTACTTTTTTGCTCTCAATTCAGGTAAATTAAGCTGCCAATGCAGAAACAAAGAAACGAGATGAACACGATAAACAGACCTGTATTCCTGTGCTCCGCTGGATTAATTCTTCTGTTCAGCATTTATGGTGCTGGATTCAGCGTACAGGCTGCAAACACATTCAGCACCTTGCAATCCTGGTTGGTGATTAACTTCGGTTGGTTTTACATTGCAGTAGTCGCGTTCTTCTTCGGGTTTGTCGTGTACCTATCCTTTAGCCGCTTCGCCCACATCAGACTCGGGNCTGATGATTCCCGTCCTGATTACAATAACCTGAGTTGGTTTGCAATGTTGTTCAGCGCCGGCATGGGTATTGGGCTACTGTTTTTCAGCGTAGCCGAACCCATCACCCACTTCTCGCAACCTCCATCCGGAGCGGGCGGAACGGTAGAAGCGGCACAGCGGGCTATGCAAATCACTTTCTTTCACTGGGGTTTACAAGCCTGGGCAATTTACATAGTAGTGGGATTATCCCTTGCCTATTTTTCTTTTCGCCNCGGCCTGCCGTTGACCATTCGCTCGGCACTGTATCCCATTATTGGTGATCGTATCTACGGACCGATTGGCAATGCGGTGGATATCTTTGCGGTGCTGGGCACCCTGTTTGGTATTGCCACTTCCCTCGGGCTCGGAGTGATGCAGGTAAACGCCGGCCTCAGCTATCTCTTCGATGTGCCAGTATCCACGATGGTGCAGGTAGGACTGATAATTGGGATAACCGCCATGGCTACCCTCTCTGTTGTTGCCGGTCTGGATAGGGGTATTCGGCGTGTCAGTGAATTGAATCTCATGCTGGCGCTGCTGCTATTACTCTTCATTTTTTTCGCGGGGCCAACTCTCACACTTTTAGGCAGTCTGGCGCAGAACCTTGGTGGCTATCTGACCAATATGCTACAAATGAATTTTACGCTGTATGCCAATGAACCGACCGATTGGCTGGGTGACTGGACCTTGTTCTATTGGGCCTGGTGGATCTCCTGGTCACCCTTCGTCGGTATGTTTATCGCCCGCATCTCCCGCGGCAGAACCATTCGGGAGTTTATTATTGGTGTATTGCTTATCCCAACGGGATTTACATTCATGTGGTTCAGTTTCTTTGGCAATACGGCTCTGCTGTTAGAGTCAGCAGAAGCTGGAGTCAACATCGCTGTTGCAGCTCAGCAAGACATGCCAACTGCCATCTTTGTACTACTGGAGCAATTACCCTGGTCTACAATCATGTCACTGCTGACAACTGTGCTGGTGGTAACTTTCTTCGTCACCTCCTCAGACTCTGGTTCGCTGGTGATCGATATCATCACCTCTGGTGGTAATCAGAATCCTCCGGTGTGGCAACGGATTTTCTGGGCGGTAACTGAGGGAGTGGTGGCGGCTGTCCTATTGGTGGCCGGTGGACTCACTGCATTACAGACAGCAGCGATCAGTAGTGCATTGCCGTTCGCTTTTATCATGCTGTTGATCTGTTACGGATTGCACAAGGGGCTTAGAAGCGAGACAACATTGTAATACCAGAAATCGACACTCCTTGTCCTGTTCCCCATGAATATTCAGGTGGAGTACGGGCATCCAGAAAGTTTCTATTTATTCTTCTGGCAGCAGGCGTATTCAATGATTGGCCATTGGCACTTACACTAAACCATAGACAGAGAAAGTAGTACTAGTACAAATCTGATGCTTTTCATTTCTACAAACACTTAGCGGTTAGTAATCTATCACTAAAACGTTGCTATCGCATTTAAGGGTGAGCCGGTTCCCTGGACTACACGCAGCGGAGCCGCAGTAAGCAGAAATTCCCATCGGTTCTCTTGCGCCGACTTGACTGCGACAGCTTCCAGATTCATGGCATCCAGTATGGGCATTCCCAGAGCCACCAGTACTAGCATGTGTACCGGAGACCCCACTCCTTCGACTCCAGAGGGGGAAACATCAAGCGCTGCATCGGAGCCGATAATGGCGACATCACGCTCCTTAAGCCATGCCACCGTGGATACATGCCAGCCGGCAAATCCTTCCTGAGCCCAGGGTCCTAGCGCCTCACGCCGCGCCCAGCGACCGGTGCGCAGCAGAACCGCATCACCTGAGCCCACTCGAATTCCGGTTTCCTGCTCCCAGGCCTCCAGGTCGGCTACTGTGACAGCGTAGCCGGGTTCCAACCATTCCTGCCCTTTCAGGCGGGGGATGTCCATCAGTATGCCGCGAGTGAAAATGCCGTCTATCATGGTCATTACTGAATTTCTACTGCAACCATCCTCAGACACGGCAGAGATCTGCATATTGTTGTAATACGTTCCCTTATAGTGATGATGACAGAGCGCATCGATATGGGAATGGACGAGTCCGTGAAATCGCACGCCCACCTTGTCGACCGCCCAGGGGTTGTTGTCAGTAGGCAGGGTTGGCATGTCGTGTTCAAACGGATTGCNGTTGTCGACTGCAGCTTCTATTAACAGATCCTGCGCCATGGAAACAGACTCGCCGCGCTCAACCAGTGCAGCCGCCTGCCGCCTCTTCTGCGCAGTAATCAGATTAAGAGTGCCCAGTTGATCATCCGCGCCCCAGCGTCCCCAGTTGGACAGGTCAGTCACCATTTGATCAACGTCGGCCGCGGATATCTCATTTTCGGCGGCACTGCTGAATATGCCTGGCAATAACAAAATCAAAATAAGCAATACTATGTTTTTATTAAAATTAGTCATGACCCCTTTACCTTTATATATTTTTGTATCTTAATCAGTTTCAACAGTTACGTCTGGAAATCATTCGTTCGCAGAATAATCTAATCCAGGCATCGATTTATTTCACTCATTGTATTTTGTTGTCAACCCTTCGTTGACAAACCTCATCACACACCCTAATTTTACTTAATAGTGGCATTGTGGGACAACAAGCTGGCACTCACCTTGTCGTCATCCACCACCAGACTAATCCTGCTCAGACAGGCGAAGGGAATGTGTAGAGGAAAGCTGCGATTTAGCGGCATGCCCAGCACCGTGGGTAATACCACACGCATTACGCCACCGTGGGTGACGAGCAGAACATGACTTCCATCGGGTTTCGCCGCGATGGCATCCCACGCACCCAGTATTCGGTCTTTAAAAGACAGATAATCCTCACCCTCTGGTGGCGCCAGTTTAGAAAGGTCTTTTCTAAATTCTCTAAACTGGTAAGCCGCTTCCTTGCGCCAGTCAGAAAGCAACATACCATCCCACTTTCCGTAATCGATTTCCTGCCAGGCCTCATCGATGGCCAGAGTCAATTCGGTTTGCTGCGAGACAAACTCGGCGAACTGGCGGCAGCGCTGTAGCGGTGAGGTGATCAGATCGGTCCATACCGGGCCGGATTCATCGAATGGGAATTCCTCCTGTAGCGCAGTCACCGATTTCATTTGCTGCCAGCCGGTTTCAGAGAGGGGATGATCGATGCGTCCACGCAGAACATCGCCACCCTCCGGTTGGCCGTGGCGCAGCAAATCTACAATGATGGTTTTCTTATTGGAACTCACAGATTAAAGCAACCGGTGATTTAAACATTGAATTAAAGTAAATATTGGTCTATTTAATGTGCCCCAACTTGTTTACCTTAACAGAGAGATAACTTTCATTATGGGGATTTGAACCGGTGTGGATGGGGACAATTTCAGCTACATCGATTCCCATGCTTTTCAGTGCTTCGACCTTACGCGGGTTATTGGTCATCAACTTTACCTGCCTGACATCGAAGTAATCCAGCATTGGTTTACAAATCTGGTACTCACGGCTGTCCGGTTCAAAACCCAATTGCACATTGGCCTCTACCGTGTCTGCACCGGAATCCTGGAGCGCATAAGCCTTGATCTTATTGAGCAGGCCAATGCCACGACCCTCTTGCCTGAGATAGAGGATGAGCCCTCTTCCGGCTTCGGCCACACTCTCCATGGCACATTGTAATTGCGGTCCGCAATCACAGCGTAAACTGAACAGGGAATCACCAGTTAGACATTCGGAGTGAATGCGGCAAAGTAAGGGATCTGGCTGGTCCAGCTCGCCGAATATCAGCGCCACATGCTCCTTGCCAGTTTCCGAATCTTCAAAGCCATGGATAGTGAATTGACCCCAGCGAGTGGGCAACACGGCCGCAGCGACAAACTTGATTGACAACAGTTTTACCTCATTTACTGAACACACCAGGGACTAAAAAAGACAGTGCCTGGCTACATAGGGCGGCCATTATACCCGCATTAATGGGATCAGGGGAAAAAAGGGGACGGAGGAATTAAATTTTGCTGGATTTACACGTTCTGCGAACACAGGGTAATAATTTAATGCCTCCGTCCCCTTTATTCCGTCTCCTTTATAGAAATAGGAACTGCACAACCAGCATGTACAGGACGGCCATTGCACCGGCAAGCACATCATCCAGCATGATTCCCAGACCGCCTTTTACCTGCTCATCGACCCATTTGACCGGCCAGGGCTTGAGAATATCGAATAATCGGAATAATACGAAGCCCAAAATCACCCAAACCCAGCCCACTGGAGCCATGAACATGGTGATCCAGTAACCGACAAATTCATCCCAGACGATGCCGCCATGATCGTGTACTCCGAGGTCCTCGGCAGTTTTACCACACACCCACACACCCAGGGAAAAAACGGTAATAAGAAAAGCCAGATACAGTGGCCAGGGCATGGCAGGGAGCAACAGATAAATCAGTACGGCCACCGCCGTGCCTGCCGTACCTGGTGCTTTGGGTGCCAGGCCACTACCGAAGCCGAAAGCCAGCAGGTGAACGGGATTGCGCCATACCGAATTCATTGAATCGGACATCTAGGGAACCTCAGTCTTGAAATGACTATATGATTGCTCTGGCAAATCCACCCTTTCCCCCTGTTCATCCAGACAGCTAATCCCTTGCTTGTCCGTTATGGTGCCGATTTTTGTTACCCTGGTCTGTGCCTGATCAGCCAGTTCTTCAAATTCGCCACAGTTTTCCGCTGCCACCGTAAGACAGAGTTCGTAGTCATCACCCCCGGCCAGAGCTGCGCGCTGTCTTTCCGAGTCGGTAGTGCAGCATAGTGCCGCTTCCGAGAAAGGCAATTGAGAGAGATAAACTTCGGCTCCAATCCTACTACGTTCAACTATGTGGCCAAGATCACCCAGCAGACCATCGGAAATATCGATTGCACTGTTTATCCATTGGCGCGCACGCTGCGTAATTTCCAGGCGTGGCACAGGATTATAGAATGCCTCCCCAAAATACTCGCGGCATTGCTCGGTTTCGCCCGCTGCGCAAAGTGAAATCTTTTCAGCCGATTCGGATTCGATACCAAGACTGGCCAGTGCGATAGCACCATCTCCCAGAGTGCCGGTTACATAGATACTGTCGCCGACCTGGGCCCCGGCCCGGGTTAATGCCTCTCCTGTTGGCACCAATCCCTGTACCTGAATGGCAATGGACAAGGGGCCCCGGCTGAGATCTCCGCCTGCAAGCGGGCAAATATATCGAGAGGCAATTTCAGCCAGACCGGTGCTGAAAGCCTGCAGCCAGTCAGGATCTGGTTCCGGCAGGCTCAGACCAAGAGTGAAACACAGAGGAACGGATCCCATGGCGGCCAAATCACTGAGGTTGACGGCCAAAGCCCGTGTTGCCAGTAATGCCGGATCAGCACCTGCCGGAAAATGCACCGACTCAACCAGTAAATCCATGGAGAGTGTTAATTGCTGATCCTGAGGAATTGACAACAACGCACAGTCGTCACCAATACCGAGATCAACGCCGGGTTTGGAAAAACCAAGACCCGCCTGATTGAAATAGCGGGCGATGATTTCAAATTCCAGCTGACTCATGGGTCAGGGTGCAGTCTTGTTAGTTGGCATTTCAAGTTTGCGAAGTTGCCTGGCCATTTTATCCAACACACCATTTACGTATTTATGGCTGTCAGTGGCACCAAATACCTTTGCCAACTCAACCACTTCGTTAATGACAACACGATAGGGCACATCGATTCGATTAGCGAGTTCGAATGCCCCGAGGTACAGCAATGATTTTTCCACCGGATCCAGAGCCTTGAGATCACGGTCCAGAAAGGGCGTCATATGCCCTTCCAATTCGTCAACCTGACCTGGAATGAGAGAAAACACTTCGTGAAAGTAATCCCAGTCTACTTTACCGGCGTGCGCAGCTCGAAACTGGGCTTCGATCTCTACCACATCTGCCTGGGCCAATATCCACTGATACAGGGCTTGAACTATCAGGCGTCTGGCCTTGCGTCGTTGTGCCAGAGCAACTCTTGGTCGAGGCGGCTTTTCGCTTGCCCCGTTCCTTGTTACCACCCTAATGCTCCAGCTTCCTTAATACACTTAACATTTCAATTGCTGACAAGGCCGCCTCGACACCTTTATTACCTGCCTTGGTGCCCGCGCGTTCGATGGCCTGTTCTATGGTATCGACTGTAAGCACACCGAAGGCGACAGGTATCTTTGCTGCCAGACTGACCTGGCTCAGTCCTTTTACACACTCACCGGCAACATATTCGAAATGGGGTGTGCCCCCCCGAATCACCGCGCCCAATGCAATAATGGCATCATGATTTTCATTTTCTGCAACCTGCTTTGCGATCAGAGGTAATTCAAATGCACCTGGCACCTTAACAATAGTAATGTCTCTGTCCATCACACCGTGCTTGGCAAGAGTATCCAGCGCACCATCGAGTAGCCGATCAACGATAAAACTATTAAACCGGGTAACCACGATCGCGTAATTCCCCGAGCTGTTAGTGTAATCGCCTTCAATGGTTTTGATATTACTCATTGTTTATCCTGTGTGTTAAATGGAACAAACTCGACGACTTCAAGATCGAAGCCAGAGACTGCGTTGAACTTTCCCGGATAGCTCAGTAGCCGCATCTTGCGCACGCCAAGATTACGTAGTATTTGTGAACCCGTGCCAATGGTCAAGTCGCTCCTTTGCCGGCCATCCCCAGTTGGCAGTTGTTCCCGGGCGACTGCCGATACAATATCGTGTCCATAATCTGCTGCTGACCCTTCTCCGGATAATAGCACAGCAACACCTTTGCCCTCGTCCGCAATTTTTTTCAATGCCCCGCCGAATGACCAACTACCATAGGTCTTATTCAGCACATCGCACACATCGCGGAGAGTGCTTGGTATGTGAACTCGAACCAGCACCGGATCTTCAGGACTGATCTCACCCTTGGTAAACGCCAGGTGCGTAGTATTACTTATAGAATCAGAATAAGTATGTACAGTGAACTCCCCATGTTCGGTATCTATAGTGCTGACCTCTTTCCGGGTTACAGTTTGCTCGTTACTGATTCGATAATGAATTAAATCGACAATCGTGCCAATCTTCAGCTTGTATTTCTGTGCAAATTGTTCCAAATCGGGTCGCCTGGCCATCGAGCCGTCTTCGTTCATAATTTCAACGATAGCAGCCGCTGGCGTGTAGCCGGCCAGTCGCGCCAGATCACATCCCGCCTCGGTGTGGCCCGCCCGGCGCAGAACCCCACCCGGCTGAGCCATAATAGGAAAGATATGCCCGGGCTGGATTATATCCCCCGGTTTTGAATTACGACCCACTGCCACCTGTACCGTACGGGCCCTATCGGCAGCGGAAATACCTGTCGTTACTCCGGCTGCGGCCTCGATTGACACGGTAAAATTCGTATTAAACGGCGTATCGTTCTTGTTCACCATTAGCGGTAGTTGCAAGAATTCGCAGCGTTCCCTGGTCAGGGTCAGGCAAATTAACCCCCTAGCGTTAGTCGCCATGAAGTTGATATCTGCCGTTTGCACGCACTCGGCGGCAATAATCAGATCGCCTTCGTTTTCCCTGTCCTCATCATCCATCAATATCACCATCCTGCCCTGGCGAATGTCGTCGATGATTTCCTCTATCGAATTCAGTTTCATAATGCTTATTCGTTAAATAAAGGGGACGGAGGCATTAATTTTTTCAAGTCTATCTTTTCTGGGGATAAAGGGGGGCAAATTTAATGCCTCCGTCCCCTTTATTCCCTTTATCCTTAATTGAAACCATGACGCGCGAGAAACTCAGCGTCAATTGCCTGACCAACTGAATCAGTCTCAGCGCCGCTGGTTATGAGTCTTTCCAAATAGCGCGCGATAAGATCCACTTCCAGATTAACAGATTGACCCCTGGCATAGTCACCGATTGTTGTTTCCACTTGTGTGTGGGGAATAATATTTATCGTAAACTCGTTATTGTTTACTTCGTTTACCGTCAGACTGGTGCCATCGACACATACCGACCCTTTGGCAGCAATGTATTTGGCAATCGTCGCCGGTGCGCTTAGCGTAATCTTGATGCTNTTTCCATCAGGTGCCAGGTTTACTACCTTACCAATACCATCCACATGGCCGCTTACAATATGTCCACCAAATCGACTATCTGCCCGCATTGCCTTCTCAAGATTAACTCTACTGCCAACGCCAAGCTCTGAGAATGTTGTGCACTGAATTGTTTCCAGCGATACATCTGCGGAAAAACCGCTTTGGTTCAATTCGGTCACGGTCAAACAGCAACCATTCACTGCAATACTGTCACCGATCTCAACATCGGCAAGATTCAGTTTCCCGGAATCCACAACCAGTTTCCAGTCTTTTTTCACCTGTTGAAAAGACTCCAGCTTGCCTGTTGCTTCGATTATTCCCGTAAACATTTAAGCCTCTGCTGTACTGCCAGGTACTGCTGTTATTCGAAAGTCGTTCCCAACACGTATAACGTCTTTAATTTCAACTGCAATGGCATCGGCCAGCTTTTCAATTCCTGGTAATCTCAGCAGAGGCAGCGCTTCATCACCCATAAATTTTCCTGCAACATAAATAATCAACTCATCTACCAGGCCTGCTGTAATAAACGCCCCACTGAGTGTAGGTCCTGCTTCGATCAATACTTCATTACAAAAATATTTGTCAGCGAGCGATTCTAGCACAGATTGCAGATCGACTCTTTGCTGTGGTTTGTCTGCAATTTCAATCTCCACACTGTCTGAAAGCGTATCCCCTGCTTCATCGATTTCTGACAACGCGGTAAATATAACAATCTGACCCGGCAGGCTCACGGCCCTCGCAGTACCAGGCGTGCGCAATTTACTATCCACGATAGCTCTTAAGGGCTGTCGAGTTTCATCCAGCATTCCTTCTATTATTACACTGCCATCTATATCCTGCGGACGGATATTTAACGCGGGATCATCCTTGAGAATGGTTTCTATACCCGTGACTATTGCGCAACTTTGTGCACGTAAAAACTGCACGTCTGCACGCGCCGCCGCACCGGTAATCCATTTGCTTTCGCCACTGGCCATCGCCGTGCGTCCATCCAGACTCATCGCTAATTTGCACCGCACGAAGGGCAGTGACTCCCGCATACGCTTTATATAGCCCCGGTTAATTTGCCGGGCTGACTCTTCGAAATCCTGCAAGTGTATGACTTCGATTCCGGCAGTCTCAAGTCTGGCAATCCCGTTGCCATTAACCCTGGAATCAGGATCTACGCTGGCAATAACGACACGTTTTACGCCAGCGGCAATAAGTGCTTCGCTACATGGTGCTGTGCGCCCGGTGTGGGAACATGGCTCTAGGGAGACAAAGGCAGTACTGTCTTTCGCCTTGCCTCCAGCCCGTTCGAGGGCCATCGCTTCGGCATGGGGTTGCCCCACCGCCAGATGCCAACCTTCCCCAACAATACAGTCAGCCGAATCAACCAGCACACATCCCACCCTTGGATTTGGCGTTGTGGTAACCCGGTTGCAGGCCAAATCAATACTCCTTTGCATGTGTGATGCAAAGTCAAGTTTTTCCTTGATTAGCTGATCGCTGCTAACAACTTGCATGATTCTTGCCTTTGA
>PBTO01000100.1 GCA_002726595.1 Gammaproteobacteria bacterium
CGATCCTCAATTAATTCGTGATTTTTGTAGTAAAACCCATGCCTTTCAGTGTCCGCTCGAGCACGGGTTCCTTCGAGTACGCTGTGAGAGTTGCCATCACGGGAAATTGGTGGCTTTTTCCTGTAAGAAAAGAAGTTTCTGCCCGAGCTGCGGTGCCCGCCGCTCAGGTTTATGTTAGCATATCGTCTTTATTTTTTGTTGCTGAAGTGGCAACTCATTTATTACTACTAAATAACTAAGAGAATTATTTCGATGAAATTTAGCCCATGCATTGGAGAATGCACTCATGAAGGTACTCATTGCGAAGGTTGTGGTCGCAGTCACGCAGAAATTGCGGAGATGAACTCATTGGTAGGTGGTTTAGTTGAATTTGCCGGCAAAATGGAATATGAAAACATCGAGGATTTTGCCGATGGTGTATCCCACACAATCAAATATAAGTTGGAAGCAGATCCCATGTAACGTGACAAATCAATGGGTTCAGTATCGATTGAAACAATTTCTTGGGAATGATCCGCTCCTTTAATCGGTCGTCACTATCAAACCTCCGTTTACGGTTACTATTCCAGCTTGTCTCCTGCGCGGATCAGCTCAACAGTTGCCGGTCATGGCCGATCCTCAATTAATTCGTGATTTTTGTAGCGAAACCCATGCCTTTCAGTGTTCGCTCGAGCACAATTCTGTGATCACCCTGGATTTCAATAGTGCCGTTTTTCAAGGTACCCCCTGAGGCGCACATATCTTTTAAGCGTTTGCTTAACTTTTTTAATTCTGCAGGGGCCAGGTCAAGGCCTGTTAATAGAGTAACCGATTTGCCTTTTCTGCCCTTGGTCTCGCGACTGATTTTTACGATGCCGTCGCCCTGGTCCTGGCTATCGTGCTCTGAGCTGCACTGGCATTTATCCAGCTGTTTCTGGCAATGCGGACAGAGGTTATCGCCGGATGTGGAGTAAACCAATCGAGAATTACTCATTGTTCACTCGCTTGCGGGCTAATTCGGATACGTCAGTAAGGGGATTGAACATGAACCGCAAACGCCTTCATGAAATATCCAAGTCAGGTTCGGTAAAGCGGGGGGAGTGCGTATCGGGCGTGATACAGAGCCTGCCTGATTTCTTTATTCTTGGATTTGCGGATTTTGGCGACCAGCCTGACTAATTTGTGACCATCGAAGGTCGGCTTATTCGAATCATTGTTCTGCGCATTGAAGAGCCCGGCTTGAATTAAATGGCCTAATTCCTGTAATTCAGGCTGGTCTTTACGCTGCAGTATATCTTCCATTGTTGTAATAGGATCGGGCGCGAAAAAATGGCTGCACCAGGTGATAAACGTCATTCTTATGTTGTTAAGGTCTTTGGCTTTACAAGCTTGGTTCAATCGATTGAAAGCGACTCGCTCATTCTGTTCGGGGCTGTATTTCTCGGCCAGGGCATCCAACTTTGTACGAATATAATATGAGATTTCTTCCTTGTACTGGGCAATGACCAATTTATAGATGCTAACAAGTACCACAATAATTGAAAACGCTATCAGGTAGCTCATCCATCTTGCATCCACTTCTATAAATTCCGCTTCATTCTGTGCGTCGATAGCATCCTGATCGAGAACCGGAGCAGCCGCCGCTATGAGTTCTTCCAGATCGCCTGTGCTGGCGACAGTCTGTTCGGCTGGTAACGCTCCCTGCACTGTCGCTACCGCAAACTGCGTAGCTGGTATGGTGGCGTACTCAAGCAAATCGGTATTTATATTCCACCAGGGAATCGATATTTCAGGTATCTGGATAAAACCGCTCTCGGTTGGAACCATTGAGGTGGTTTCGATGCGAGTGCCAACAATACTGCCATCGACAAAAGTCCGCTGTATATCAGGGGGCTCAGGATACAAGTTCAGGCCATCGATTTCGGTCGCCGAGAATGGTGGCAGTACAGCACCATCGAGTCCGTCAGCGGTCAGCTTAACGGTGCGGACCGCGCTATCTCCGATACTGAGATTGCTGATATCAACATCCCAACTGCCCTCAATCATTAGATCTGCAGCAGGCAGCCAGTAATCCAGTGACTGGGCTGATGATGGTCTCTCTTTGACAGCGATAACAATGCCTTCGATAAATGCGGTCACCCGGCGGGTATTTAGATTTCTGAAAACAAAATTGCTCGACCCATCAGTCACTTCACCGCGGAATAGAATATCGGGTATCTCCAATGGTCCACTACGCTGAGGGAAAATAACATAGCGTTTTTCGTAGACTCCGTACCGCACCCCATCGATTAATTTCTCGTACTGATTTGGTGAGCCTATCAGCTGTATGACTGTTTCCGGCATTTCCAGTTCGGTGAATTGAGGATTACGAATGCCGCTGATTGTGTAGTTCAATCGAACGGTGAAAGGTAACTGCTCCTGCACATAGATAGAGTCCTTGTTGACTTCCATCTCCAGAAACAAATCATCGCGATCCTGATTCGATCTGGGCCCTTCGTTGGTGACGCTGACAATAATTGAGTCAGTTGCGACGTTGTTTATGGTGAGAGAGGGGATTTCCAGTTCGCCCTCATTCAAAGGAAATAAAGTGACGATGTAATCAGTCCACGATTCTACAGCGCCATTGACACTGCGGATCTGGCTCGAGGTGCGGGTACTTAAAACATCGAAATCATCGGTTAGTGGAGTGAGATCCAGTTGCATACCCTGGCGTTGATCGTAAACGCGAATAGTAAAAACCAGCGTTTCACCCCGCGCAATCCCGTTGCGGTCTACTTCCACAGTGACTCCGGAGTCCTGGGCAAGGCTATAGCCCGATAACAACAGCAGTGCAAGCAAAGTCGCTCTGAAAAGCAGCCTTACCATATCTGACCTCCAGCCTGGATGCTGTTCGCAGTGCCGTTGAGTTGCCGCTGTCGGTACTGATAGCGAAACTTTCTTCGCAGCAGTTCGCCCGGATCATCTTCGATGCGGCGCAGCCACTGTTCCAGTGATTGCTGTTCCTCGAAATCTTCGTTGGATTGCTCACTCGGTGTATTTTGTTCGCTATTGCTTTCCGAGCTTTCCTGCTCCTCCGGCGGTTGGTTCTGCTGTTGCTCCTGTTGCTGGTCCTCATTGCCCTCCTCGCTTTCCTGATCTTGCTGATCGCTTTCGTCCTGATTTTCAGACTCATTTTGTGAATTCTGTTCAGATTGCTGCTCCTGGCTATCGCCGTCCTGATTCTCACCAGATTCAGCCTCTTCCTGCTCCAGCAGCATTTCGACGATCTCCTTGTTTTGAATTGCATCGGGGTGCTCAGCCCGCAGACCAATGGCCAGATCATAGGCAGCGATTGCTTCAGCATAATTTCCCGCCAATGCCAGCGCATTGCCCCTGTTGTAGTGGCTGTCGGGCGTATCTTCGCCGCTGAATGCGGCGATGGCTGCTTCGTAATTCTCTGCCCGATAGCTTGCTGCACCCTGCCATTGCGGGGATTGGAACAGGACAGCGGCATTCTCATGCTCTTCAGCAATAAAGGCCTCTGCTCCCTGCTGGTCCCGTGTTTGCCAAAGGTCTCTCCACCCAAAAGACTGAGCCTGGGCCTGATTGCTTGGCAGCAGAATGCCGGAACCTGTTATAAACACCAGGCTGAATAACCAGCCGCGCCGAAAGCTAAGCGCGGCGATTGGTAGAACGAACAATAATAGCCAGGGGCCTGCTTCCTGCCAGACGTCGAATTCCTCTTCGACTTCAGTAAGGTTTTCCTCATCCAGTAATTCAAATTCAGTGAATAAAAAAGCCAAGTCAGAGTCGGCTAATTGAATATCGTGGTAACGGCCGCCCACCCGGTTGACGAGGGATTGCAGCACATTTCGATTCAGTGTCGGGATTACCATCTGGCCCGATTCGTCAGTAAGAAACGCGCCATCATTAGTGCGTATCGGTGCCCCCTGTTCAGTACCGATTCCCATCACCAGCAATTCGTAGCTGGTTTCCTCTATTTGTTGGGTGAGCAGAAGTTCCTGATCAAAGCCGCTGATACCGTCAGTCATTAACAGGATTTTCCCGCGCACAGCTTCAACATCATCGAGTAGTCCGATAGCCAAATCGATAGCTGACATCGGGTTACTGCCAAACAGTGGCATGATATTCGGGCTCAAGGAGGGCACGAGGGCGGCTATGGTGACCGTATCATCTGTCAGTGGTGTAACGGTATGCGCATCGCCAGCATACACCACCAGCGCAGTTTGCCCCTCATCCCGTAGATCAAGGATATCTCTTAGCTTACGCTTGGCTAGGTCGAGGCGATTGGGTACATGATCTGGCGCGAACATGGACAGCGATAGATCCATTACGATCACCATCGCATCTTCCCGCTTCTGTACCGGCTGGGGTAGTTTTTGCCACACCGGCCCTGCCAACGCAAAAATTGAGAATAACCAGGCGGTAAACAGCAGGAGAATTGGTGTGCGCTGTGCTGCGTTCTTGCTTCGATCGAGTAAATAGGGCAGCAGGGACTTGTCGATTGCCTTATCCCAGGCAGTAATGACTGAGTTCATGCGCCACATGGCAAAGAAGAACAGTAATATCGGAATAAGTCCGAGGAGCCAAAACGGCCGCAGAAAGTGAAACTCTTCGAAAATGTTAGTCGGGATCAAGAATTCCATTACGCCTCACTCCCGGTTAATGTCTCGTCCACAACAGGTTCGTCGTAATTCTCTACACGTGCCCTGCCTGCCAGCGATAACCAGGGAATGGAGAACAGGGCGAGAAGAAAACTGATCAGAACAGCAGCCCCCAGGGGCCAGTAGAAAAGCACTCGGGTTGGGCGGTAGGTCTGCTCGTCCTGCTCGATAGTCTCCAGCGTGTCGAGCTCTTCGTAGATATCAACCAGATCGTTTACGTCTCGAGCCCTGAAGTACCTGCCGCCGGTAGATTCTGCTACTTGAGTCAGCACTTCTTCATCAAGTTCTGCGGAGGGGTTAATGGCTCTGGCACCGAAAAAAGTGCGCTGGACAACCTGATCTGCACCGATACCTATGGTGTATATCTTGATGCTCTCGGTTCTTGCCAATTGGCCATCCTGTTGCGGCGATACCGCACCAGCATTATTCACTCCGTCTGTTAACAGCACCAGAACGCGACTGTTTTCCGGTCGGGTGCGCAAATGTTTTACCGCGAGCCCGATGGCATCGCCTATTGCCGTGGCTGACTCTTCGATGATCCCGATATCAGCTTCTTCCAGCAGGATTCCCACAGTTTCCCGGTCGAAAGTAAGTGGGGCCTGGACATAGGCATGGGCGGCGAAGAGGATAAGTCCAAGGCGATCGCCTTCACGGCGTTCTACGAAATCCCCTACAACTGCTTTTACCACATCAATCCTGGAAGCCTGCCTGTTGCCTACCACCATATCCTGAGCTTCCATACTCCCGGAAATGTCGACGGAGAGCATCAGGTCACGCCCGGTTGAGGGTAGCTGCACTGGCTCGCCCAGCCACTGGGGCCGGCTGGCCGCTACTACTACCAATAACCAAATCAGCGTGCAGCAAATCAGATTGAGCAGTCGACTGCTGGTGATGTTTTCATGTTCAGATTGCAGACGGGAAAGCACGCTGAAAAACGGCACATACAGCGCCGCATCCTGCCTGGGAGCGCGGGACAGTATTCGATATACCAGAAACGGCAGGGGCAGTGCCAGAAAGACTAGAGGCCAGGTAAATTCAAGCATATCAGCTATTAAACCTTTGTTGGGATGCTGCTGCAGGATTGCTCATGTAAAGACTGTTTATCCACTCTTTTCCAAGGCTGTACATTGCGTTGGCATCCACGTCGCACTCGATCTGAAAACGGCCCCTACTCAGGGCATCGGCCATCTCAGAGTCCAGGTGAGAAGAGTTACCTTTTTCACGGATAAAATCAACCCAGGCATCACCACCCAGGCTAGCTGCATTCGAGTCAGGGTAGTGCCATAACGCAACCCGGCGCAAGACTGAATTGAACTGGTTTACAAAGCGTAGTTTTAACTCAGTGCTAATGTTGCTGTCTGCGTCGCTATCCGCAGAGGCATATTCCTGATAGCAGCGATCCAGTTCCGCCATGGCATACTGCCGAATTTTCTTCTGCCTGTGCACTTGTCGGGTATATCTGACCAGGTAAAACGCGCTTGTTAGAATAGCGATGGTTAATAACCACCAACCGGGAGCAGGCGGCCACAAGGACACTGCTCCGGGCAGATGAATATCGGCCAGTTGGGCTAAGAGGTCTGCGCTGTCCATTGACGAATTTGTTCCACTACCAGTTGATTAGTTCGTAGTTTTAACAGACGTATGCGCAGACGATCCAGTTCTGTTTCCAGGTCACTTATACGTTGTTTGAATTGTTCCCTGTAGCGTATTCTAGCCTTGCCACTATGGGTATTTATTGAGCCTTTTATGGCACCATCTGTAATGGCGTAGAAGCCAGGCACAGGTAAAGTCTCTTCCAGCGCATCATAGACCATACAACAGATTACGTTGTTATGGCGTGATAACTGATTAAGGTATTGTAGCGCCCTGTCGTCCAGAGTAATGAAGTCAGAAATTATATAGAGCGTGCTGCCGGGCTTTGTTATGCGTCTAATCTGACCCAGTGCGTGGGCCAGGCCGGGTCTGAAATCAGGATCTGTAGGGATTTGACTTTCAGGATCCTGGACATATTGCAGGTGCTGGTTATAGGAGTATATCTGGTTCAGCAGGTGTAGTGCTGAACGGCGGCTGCGCTTCGGGCGCACCAGATTAGATTTGGTATCAGAGAACACCAGTCCGCCCACACGGTCGCCATTATCGATCGCCAGCCAACAAAATACTGCGGCGGCCTGAGCTGCAATTACCGACTTGAATGCTATCTGGCTGCCAAAATACATATTATGGGTTTGATCGGTAGCAATAATTACCGGGCGCTCGCGCTCTTCCCTGAATACCTTGGTAAAGGGCTTACCCGTCCGCGCAGTGACACGCCAGTCTATCAGGCGGATATCATCACCGGCCTGATAGGGTCTGAATTCTTCGAAGTCGATACCGCGGCCGCGCATTTTTGACAGATGCAGCCCGGAAATACCCGCAATCGACCGATTGTGCGCCAGATACTCCAGTGTTTTGGCCGCGTAGCGCTGCATCAATAACTGCTGCAAACTGATAACGGCACCCGTACTCTGATAGCGAGTATGGTGAGGGTCGATTTGCATCTTGGCAGACATAATGAGTCGCTGCTCGGCTAGTTATGCTGATGGAACGCGATCGCGAACTGTTTCCAGTACCTTATCCGGTGTAATCCCACTGGCTTCTGCTTCAAAAGTAAGCAAAATTCGGTGTCTGAGAACATCAAACAGGATTTCCTGCACATCGTCAGGGCTGACGAAATCGCGACCCTGAATCCAGGCATGGGCGCGCGCGCAGCGATCGAGGGAGATTGTCCCTCTCGGGCTGGCACCGTATTCAAGCCAGGAAGCCAGGTCCTCGCCATAGAGTTCGGGCTGTCGCGTAGCCATGATCAGCTGGATGATGTATTCCTCCACTTCCATGGCCATATGCATTGCCAGTATGTCCTGTCGGCAGGCGAACAGCTCATCCTGGGCGATTTGCTTGGGTGGTTCAGGTGCCAGGTTTTTTGCTTCGTTTCTCACCAGATTCAGAATGTCCCGTTCCGCCTCAACAGCAGGATAGCCAATGGTGACGTGCATCAGGAAGCGGTCGAGCTGCGCTTCGGGAAGCGGATAGGTACCTTCCTGTTCTATGGGATTCTGAGTTGCCATGACCAGAAACAGCGGAGGCAGGGCAAAGGATTCACGACCGACACTCACCTGATGTTCACCCATTGCTTCCAGCAGGGCCGATTGAACCTTAGCCGGGGCACGGTTGATTTCGTCGGCAAGGACCAGATTATGAAATATTGGTCCCTGCTGGAATCGGAAGGAGCCGTCTTCAGGCCGAAATACCTCCGTACCAGTAATATCACTGGGTAGCAGGTCCGGAGTGAATTGAATTCTGTGGAAATCACCCTCGATTGCCCGCGACAGGTCCTTGATGGCCTTGGTCTTGGCCAGACCGGGTGCCCCTTCTACCAAAAGGTGGCCATCGGCGAGCATGGCTATCAATAAACGATCAATTAAGCGCTCCTGTCCTAATATCTCAGTTGATAACCAGCTTTTAAGTTCTGCTATTATTCCGTGATGGCTCATATTCGAGGTTCTCTGATTTCTGTGGAGCAATTAAGACGAAGTCAGGGATTGTAAACGTTTTACATGGGATGTCTAGGCGAAGATTGTAGCGGATTGTAGCTATATTGACGTCTTGTTTGAGGTGGGTCAAAAAAAACAATAATTACTGTAAAATGCATTGAGTCAGTAATCAAGCCTTGCTTAAATCTGTGTCACTATTGCTGCGGGCAGTCGCGGTGGCAGCCGGAGCAGGACCAAAACATGAGGAAGCACCCCAGCGTCGATAACGTACAACTGAGTGCGCTGAATAAGAAATTCAGTCGTGCCTTTGGTAAGCGCAAGGCAGCGGCACTCAAGTCATTTGCCAGGCAGTACTATGCCGGTGATTCTCAGGTAGAGGCCACTAGCCAAGCCCTGGAACGAAGTTATAACCGGGTGTTAGATGCCTGGGCGTTCGTTCAGCAACGCCAATCGAGTACTCCCAAGATTCAGTTTGCCCAATATCGGGCGCAGATCGAGAAGCAGACAAAAGCCCGCACATCGATTCTTATTCTTCTGGAGAATAAACCTTTCCTCGTTGATTCCATCCGCCAGCACCTGAATAGCACTGGGGTGAATATCAAATCAATAAACAACACGGTGTTGTTTGTGGACAGAGGCGCTGGTGGAAAAACCAGGCTAGGTAAATTAAAGAAACTATCACACACTGCTGCCGACGACAGCAGAGCTGAGGCCCTGATTTGTCTGCATTGTACCAGCCTGTCTGCAGCTAAATGTGATGAGCTGGAGTTATCGATCAAAGAGGTGCTGCGGCATGTGCAAGCGGCTGTAAAAGATTTTTCCAGCATGTGCTGGAAAGCGAATAGCATCCGTGAGTCATTACTTGATAGTTCCAGGCCGTTACCAGTATCCCCTGATGAAGTTCAGGAAGCTGTGCACTTCCTGGCCTGGTTGCTGGACAATCATTTTACTTTTTTAGGCTATGAAGAATATAAAGTAAAAACACCAAAGTCGGGAACTGTTGTCGAGTTGCAGCAAAAATCGAGGCTCGGTATTTCCAGGTTTAAGTCAGGTTTGAAGGCACGTGCAAGATTAGCCAGCTTACCCAAGGGGCTGGGGGAGCAGATCCTAAAAAAGCAAATATGTGGCTTTGCTAAATCTGTCACTCGATCCAAAGTGCATCGACCGGCCTACTATGACTATGTGCTCATTAAGGAATTTGATGAGAAGGGCAGAGTTGCCATAGAACATCGTTTTGTAGGTCTCTATACCTCTTCTGTCTACTTCACGGAGGCTCTCGATATTCCGCTGGTGAGAAAGAAAGTAGAGCAGGTGCTAAAACAATCAGGATTTGCACCTAACGGACACAGCCTCAAGGATTTGTTGCAGGTCATAAACGCGTTCCCAAGAGATGAATTATTTCAAATCAGCCAGGCGCAATTATTCAGAACCGCACTCCAAATAACCCAGATACAGGAAACCAGAAAAACAAAATTTTTCATCCGCAAGGATACTTCCAGTAAATTTTTCTCCTGCCTGGTTTATGTGTCAAGGAATATTTATCACACCAAGGTGCGGCTGAAGATGGAGGAATTTCTCAGGCGGGAGCTGCAAGCGCAAGAAATAGAATACAACACCTATTTCTCCGAATCCGTGTTAGCGCGTGTGCACTTTATCTGTCGTGTTCACAATATTGAAAATGTGAAGTTTAATGAGGCCGATCTGGAAAAGAGACTCGGTGAGTTGATCAAGCCCTGGGAACATCATTTCCGTGAAGAGCTCCAAAGAAACCATTCAGAGACTGTATCTAACGACTTGTTTGCTGTTTATGCAGACTCTTTTTCTGCCTCCTATAAAGAAACTTACAGCGCCAGTGAAGCGGTCAAGGATATCGCTCAGATCAACCGGGTTATCAGCACAAAACAGCTCGCTTTGGAATTCAGTCGGCGTAATGCCGCCGAAACCAGCAGCCTGAGTTTTAAGGTGTTTAGTTATGGGCAGCAACTGATACTTTCTGATATTGCCCCGATTCTGGAAAACATGGGGCTCATAGTGATTAGCGAAAGCTCCTATGAATTGGAATCTGAGCAGTGTGACAAGATTTGGTTGCATGATTTTAACCTCAGTGGGCAGTTTCCGGATGGCAAGCGTAAGGCTGAAGGGGTAAGACAGTTTGAAGAGGCCTTCCTGGCAGTCTGGCAATCGAAGACTGACGACGATATTTTTAATTCGCTGGTTTTGAATTCCGCGCTTGACTGGCGAGATGTGGCTTTGCTGCGCGCCTATGCGGCTTACATGAAGCAGTTAAAGCTTGGCTATAGTCAGGAATTTGTCGGTCAAACACTCATTCGACATAAGCATGTTGCGGTATTGCTGATTAAATATTTTTACGGTCTGTTCGATCCCTCTACAAAGCGGGTACAGCAGACCAGATCCAGTAGACGCCTTGCTGCGAAAATTGTGCAGGCAATTGATGAAGTAGAAAACTTATCTGAAGACAATATTCTACGAAGCTATCATTCACTTATAGGGGCAACTCTAAGAACAAATTATTTTCAACAAAATGAGTCCGGTGATCACAAGGATTACTTTTCATTCAAACTCTCACCAGAGCTAATCGATAGCATGCCTTTGCCGAAACCCAGGTATGAGATATTTGTATTCTCTCCTGTGATGGAGGGTGTACACCTACGCGGCGGAAAAATTGCACGCGGCGGATTGAGATGGTCTGATCGGAGAGAGGATTATCGCACGGAAGTTCTCGGACTGGTTAAGGCGCAGCAGGTAAAGAATTCGGTAATTGTTCCGTTTGGTGCCAAAGGCGGCTTCGTCATCAAACAAGTTGCGGAAGGCTTAAGTCGTGATGCCTTTATGCAGCAGGGAATTAGCNGCTATCGCCTGTTCATCCAGGGACTGCTGGATTTGACAGATAACTACGTCGACGGAAAAATTGTACCACCCAAATTGGTTATCAGGAAGGATGAGGATGACCCCTACCTGGTTGTTGCTGCAGACAAAGGTACGGCTACTTTTTCCGATATAGCCAATGGGATTGCTGACGAATACGGATTTTGGCTTGGCGACGGTTTCGCATCTGGCGGTAGCAATGGCTATGACCACAAACAGATGGGTATTACCGCCAGGGGCGCCTGGGTGTCGGTGCAAAGGCACTTCAGGGAACAGGGCCACAATGTACAAAAAGAGGATGTATCGGTAGTTGGTATAGGTGATATGTCTGGCGATGTGTTTGGTAATGGCATGTTGTTGTCCCGGCATATTTGTCTTGTTGCGGCTTTTAACCACCTGCATATCTTCATCGATCCAACCCCTTCGGGTGCGGCTAGCTATAGGGAGCGGCAACGCCTATTCAGGAAACCGCGATCATCCTGGAACGATTACAACGCAATCCTTATCTCGCAAGGGGGTGGTGTGTTCCTGCGTTCAGCAAAATCGATTGTCGTCAGCGCTGAGATGAAACAGCGCTTCGATTTGCAAGTGGACTCGCTTACACCCGATGAACTGATTTCAGCGCTACTAAAAAGCCCGGTAGATTTACTGTGGAACGGGGGAATTGGAACTTACATTAAGGCTACCGCTGAGACCCATACCGATGTGGGAGATAAAACCAATGATCAATTGCGAGTGAACGCCAGGGATTTGCGCTGCAAGGTTATCGGAGAGGGAGGTAATTTAGGCCTGACTCAGGCCGCTCGAGTCGAGTACGGCTTGTCTGGTGGAGTTTCACTAACCGATTTTATAGATAATTCTGCCGGTGTTGATTGCTCGGATCACGAGGTAAATTTTAAAATACTGCTGAATAAACTGGCTGCTGATGGGCAATTGACGGCCAGCAAACGTAGTAGCTTGTTGGAGGCAATGACTGATGAAGTGTCCAGATTGGTTTTGGCCAATAATTATAGCCAGGTACAGGCTATCGGTGTTGCCTATTCGCAGGTAAACCTGAGAGCAAATGAATACATAGGCTTGATCGGATTTCTTGAGAGTAGAGCAGGGCTGAACCGTAAGCTGGAGTTTCTGCCCTATGAAGATCAATGGGAAGAGCGTGCGGCAAAGTCGGAAGAATTAACTCGTCCTGAACTGTCTGTGTTGACCTCCTATATGAAGATGCATCTTAAGTCTGAGCTGTTAGCGGCAGATTTTCTCCATGATGACTATCTTCTGCCTTACCTGTATCGGGCCTTCCCGGAAAAATTACCCCGCAGTTATATCAAACACATGGAGCAGCATCAGTTACGCGCAGAAATCATCGCTACCCAGCTCGCCAATGTATTAGTCAATTTGTTTGGCCCCAGTTTTTTCTATCGCATGGAAGAGTCCACTGATGCAAATATCTGCGAGATCGTGAAAGCTGTGGTAATAGCGAAGGACTTGTTCAGAGTCGAGGACTATTGGCAGCAAATTGAAGCGCTGGATTATAAAGTGGATGCGGATATTCAAAATGAGATGATGCTGCAATTGATGCGACTCACTCGCAGAGTTACACGCTGGTTGTTACGTAACCGCAGAGGGAGGCTGGAATTTCGCAGCACAATCGATGTATTCTCGAAAGCTGTCAATATGACAGTAAGACTTTTACCCAGGAAGTTGCCCTCGGAGTTACACGGCAATTGGCAGGTAACTAACAGGTATTATCTGGATAAGGGAGTGCCAGAGGAGCTGGCTCGTTTTATTGCTCTGACGGATTATCTGCACTCCTTAGTAGGTGTGGTTGAGGTGAGCTTAAGCCACAAGGTCACCTGCAACATGGTGCTTGATATCTACTACGCAGTCGGTGAGCACTTACGGCTGGACTGGCTGGGTCAGTTGATATCTGAACTTGGTGTAAGCAATTATTGGGAAGCGTTGGCGCGGGAAACCTTTCAGGATGATCTTGGGTGGCAGCAGCGTGCACTCACCTGTAACGTTATTGACTCCATGGGAAAGAAAGCCCGCGTAAAATCCACCATCAGCAGTTGGGGAAGACAACACGCAGAGCATATAGAACGTTTGCAAGAAATGCTGGTTCAGTTGCAGCGGGAAGGGCAGTCTGATTATCCGATGTTCTCTGTTGTGCTGAGAGAGCTGCTTAATCTGGCGCAATGTACGGCTCACAAGTAAATACTGTGTATAAATTACTCAGGAAGCAGTCTCCGGAAACCAGGCTCATATGCAGAAGCTGATTCTTTACACAACTGATGCCTGTCATCTTTGTGATGAAGCGGAAGAATTACTTAACCAGCTAAAACCGGCACATCGATTCGATCTGCAACTTGTAGATATAAGTACTAGTGAAGAGTTAATGAATCGCTATGGAAATCGAATTCCTGTGGTGCAGCGAGTGGATAACGGCAGTGAGCTTGGCTGGCCGTTTGACAGTACTGCACTGCTAAGCTGGATATTTCATAAAGGCGCTTGAGTTATGTTCAATCCCTTCATGAAATATCTAGGCTAGCCCTGTGCAACCTGGGGTATTAGCTTGAATAGCTCTTTTGCATTAGTTGCTGTTTCACCGGCTAGTTGCTCAACACTGCGACCGGTGCACTGGGCAACAGTTTCAAGAACTGCTGTCAGATAACGTGGTTCATTGCGTCGGGTTTTTGGCCTGGGATTCAGGTTCCGCGGTAGCAGATAGGGCGCATCGGTTTCCAACAGCAAACGGTTGGGTGAGATTTTGCCTACCATCTGCTGTAAATCCCGGCCCCTGCGTTCATCGCAAATCCAGCCTGTTATCCCGATGTACATATCGAGTTCGAGATAGTCATCGAGGGCTTTTTCCGTGTCAGTAAAGCAGTGAACAACCCCACCGCAGATTTGGGACCGGTACTGCTTTAAGATGGCAAAAAAGCTATCATGGGCATCACGTTGATGCAGGAATAGTGGTTTTTGCACTGCAATCGCTATTTCCAGGTGCTGTCGGTAAACTCGTTCCTGATCTGCCTGGGGTGAATAGTTGCGATTGAAATCCAGACCAGTCTCGCCCACAGCGACAACTTTGTCCGACTGGAGCATCGTGCTGATTTGCTCCAGCTCAAAGTCAGAACACTGGTTTGCCACATGCGGGTGAAAGCCTGCAGTACAGCTGAGCCCATCGCTGCCAGAGGCCAGTCGCAGCGCTTCTCTGCTCGAAGTCAGGTCGGTGCCAGTGACTATGATATGTGCCACACCAGCTGCTTTGGCCGACTGCATGACATCTTCTCTATCGTGATCGAATGATTTGTGACTCAGGTTGGCACCGATATCAATTAAATCCGTAAGACTGCCTGAGTTTGTCATGTAGGAGAGCCTCTGGTGAGCATGGCATAGTGTATCTCAATGTCTGAAAGTCGTCTCTGAACAGTGGTCTGGCGCTGTGGATATTATACGACTTATGGCAGATAATACGCGGCCATCGAGCCGCACAATACGAATGTAGGAAGCTATGTTGGACGCAAAGGTCGATAAAAAACAGCTTAACTGGGCTGACCTGGGGTTTCAGTATGTGAAAACTGACAGCCGGTTTAGTGCTGTCCACGAAAACGGTAGCTGGTCTAACGGTAGCTTGTTGAATTCAGAAATCATTGCAGTTCACGAAGGTGCGCCAGCCCTGCATTATGCCCAGCAATGTTTCGAAGGGATGAAGGCGCAAACGGCTCCAGATGGTCGGGTATTGTTATTCCGGCCTGATCTGAATAGCGAGCGCTTCAATCTGGCGGCTTCACGTTTGTTAATGCCAGAAGTTCCAGCAGAGATGTTCATGTCAGCAGTTGAAGAAACTGTAAGAGCAAACTATGCCTGGATACCACCTTATGGCTCAGGTGCTTCCCTTTATGTACGCCCGATGTTGATCGGAGTGGGCGAAAACCTCGGTTTGAAACCAGCGCAGCAATTCGAGTTTCGGGTGTTTGTCTCTCCGGTTGGACCGTATTACAAGAGTGCCGGTTTAGCCGTCATATCCCTCGCTGTTTCCGAAATGGATCGTGCTGCGCCAAGTGGTACGGGCAGCTTCAAAATTGGTGCCAACTACGCCGGCGGACTACTGGCAACTCGTCGGGCCCAGGAGCTGGGCGCCAACGAGGCGCTGTATCTTGATTCAGCCGAAAGGCGCTATATAGATGAAGCAGGTTCGGCCAATATCATAATTGCAACGAATAGCGGGTGCTTTGTCTCGCCAAAATCCAGAGCAATTTTGCCAAGCATCACCAGGCGTTCGATCATGACTCTTGCCCGCGATGAATTGAATTTGCAAACCGAGGATCGGCCGATCGATTTACGCGCCGAGTTTGATCAGTTTGAAGAGATGGCTGCTTGCGGAACGGCAGCGGTGCTGTCACCAGTGGGCCGCATCTGGTTTGATGAAGACTGGCATAACATTTATCAGGATGGACAAACTGTAGGGCCAGTAATGCAGGAGCTGTACGATCTATTGGTCGGCATACAGAAGGGTGAGGTTGGCGACCAGTATGGCTGGCTGCATGAGGTCAGTATCTAGGCGGTCTATCCGGTTTGAAGTTCAGTGTACTGTAATTAAGGTAGAACTAATTACGTTTTTGTCAGGATTTTTCTAAACTTTCTCGGCCATCGTCAGCTACCTTCCTTTACTTGCAAGCACTCGGCTTCGCGGGAAAGTTACATGAGAATCTACTGAAATCCTGCTTGCCAATGTCGTGGATTATTGCTTCAAGTTATTGTGAAGGAATACCTGGAGTAGATGTTTTCTTCGGATTAATTAAACAGTTAAATGACCTACTGTAGCGCGAAAATTGTTAGACCGCATAAAAATTATTTTCGCTGAAAACTTGACCGACTCCCAACTTAACTTTATATATGTGCGCTGCTCAGGTAGTCGTATTGCACTTTTGTGGCCACGGCAACGACAGGGAATATCTAAAACACATGTCAAAATCGCTCGTAATTGTTGAGTCTCCAGCGAAAGCAAAGACCATTAACAGGTATTTGGGGCCTGAATTCGTGGTTAAATCCAGTATCGGCCATATCAGGGATTTGCCCACCAGCGGTAGCGGCAAGGCTGTGGATCCAAAGGCCCGGGCGGCAGCAGCGGCAAAAACGCGCAAGATGGCACCGGCTGAAAAGGCCAGGTACAAAAAGAAAAAAGCAAAGCAACAGTTGGTTAATCGGATGGGGATTAACCCTGATGCAGACTGGAAAGCCAACTATCAGATATTGCCGGGTAAGGAAAAAGTTGTAAACGAGCTACAGAAAATTGCCCGGTCGGCAGACAATATTTTTCTCGCAACAGATCTGGACAGAGAGGGCGAGGCGATAGCCTGGCACCTGAAAGAGTCGATTGGCGGTGATCCGGAACGATACAAGCGAGTAGTTTTTAATGAGATTACCAAACGCGCCATTACCGAGGCATTTTCCAGCCCTGGTGAACTTGACATGCGTTATGTTGAAGCCCAGCAGGCCAGAAGGTTTTTAGACAGGGTGGTGGGTTTCATGGTGTCACCTCTGCTCTGGAGCAAGGTGGCACGGGGTCTTTCGGCCGGCCGCGTACAATCGGTTGCAGTAAGACTTGTAGTCGAGCGCGAACAGGAAATCCGGGCGTTCATCCCTGAGGAGTACTGGGAAGTCTTCGCCAATTTGCAAGCCCGTTCCAGCGCCAGCATGCGTTGCCAGGTGGTGCGCCAGAATGGTGCTAATTTTCGGCCCGATAACAAAGCGGATACAGATGCTGCGCTCAGCATTTTGCAGGATGCTCAGTACCGGGTGTTGAAGCGGGAGGATCGTCCCACTTCATCAAGAGCCAGGCCGCCGCTCATTACCTCTACACTGCAACAG
>PBTO01000101.1 GCA_002726595.1 Gammaproteobacteria bacterium
AAGCGCGTCTTGCACCTGTACGCTTCAGATCACGCAGAGGCCATATGCAATTAATCAGAGGTGCCTTAACTTTTATCGCGTTTCAGCAAATCGTTCTGGACAATAAGGGTCTGGACTTCGTCCACATAACTGTCCCCGCGCTCCGAATAGCGCCCCAGGCCAAATGCCAGGATCATCGAGTCAAGTTTGCGACCCTGAGCCCGCATTTGGGCGCGTTGATCGCGCAGAAACTGATAATCATCATTGGTGTTGATATTGGTGAAATAAGCCTGCACCGACGCTTTGATCGAGGGAAATATTTCCACCTCGTGGACCGCACCGCTGGGCCGGCGACTGGGTACGATGCCGCAGTCTTTTTCATAACACCATTGCCCGAAGACATTGTTGCCCTCCAGGGCAAATCTCGAGGTGCCCCAGGCAGACTCAGTGGCTGCCTGTGCCAATGCCAGTGAGGTCGGAATTATATCGACGCGTTGCAATAACTCTTCAACCACCTCTGCTTCATTGCTAAGTGTCTGCTCCATTTTGTAGGTTGCAGCAATTTCCAGTAGCCGAATGTGCTCAGGCGTACTGAGCATCCAGCCCTTGCGCGTTATCGCAGCAAACGGCAACAACTCTTCGCGCAAACTACGAATATTTTCATTCTCTTCGAAAACATAGTCTTGAAAAAAATCAAAAAACTGTTGCTTCTTAACTTCCACGTCAGGCACTGAAGCAAAATCAGGAAATACAGCTATTGGCAGGTAGGCAATCTCAGAAACGCTGGCAGCACGTAATTGCTGCGCTTGCTGGGTAACGAATACAATCAACAGTGCCATGGCGGCAGCGACCGCCGCGGCAACAGATAACTCAATAATTCGCCTATTATCACGTGCTTCACTCATTGCAATATTTAGCAGGGTCCTTGCCTAATCAAATTGTGCCTGGTAGAGCATAACACAGGTCACTAACGCAGCGATAACGGGATCGCTGAACTCGAACCCTGTCCGGGAACCGGAAGTACTCCTTGAGCCAGCACACATTAGGCTTAGTTGACCGAGTGGTTGTTTATTCGCTTTCAAATAGCCTGCTTACTGCCGCCTTTACAATCTGGCGAGTCGGGCGCCTGCTGATTGAGAGCCTGCCACTCCTGTTCTGTGTACAAGTGCAAAGCCAATGCATGTACACCGTTGTTCAGTTGGTCAGCCAGCAACGCATAAATTTTTTGGTGTCGTCCCACCGGCCGCAATCCATCGAAACCGTTAGAGACTACAGTTAATTTAAAATGCGACTCCGTTGCTGGACCGCCGTGAAATTGACTTTCGTTCTCCACCAGTAACCGCGACGGTGCTAATTCCTCCTGAATAATTTTTTCAATGATTTTCTGCATTATCGGCCTTGCTTGATAAAATCGTAATCTTCAACTAGCAGTGACTCCTGCAACAGTATAGCCCAAATACACCCCTGGTGGTTTTATTCGCTGCGCCTAGTTAGTACCTCGACCAGGGTTAAGTTTCGTCTGCACTCCAAAATTAATCCTGGTCGAGGTACTATGTCGCCTGATTTTTCGAGCACAGACAAATGGCCATAAACTGGTACCCCGGGCATATGCACAAGGCTAAGAAGGAATTAGTCAAAGCCATGCCTGCCACTGCTGTGTTCATCGAAGTACTGGACGCCAGAATCCCCTACGCCAGTTCCAATCCAATGCTGGGGGAGATCAGGGGAAATATCCCCTGCCTCAGAATTCTTAATAAGGCGGATCTGGCCGAAAGCAGGACCAATCAGCTCTGGCAAGCGCACTTCAATGGGCTGAAGAACAGCGCATGCCTGTTAAATGGCTTGCAGGATAAACTGAGCACAGACAATGTCTTGAGCGTCTGCAGGAAGCTGCTCCGCAGCAGTAAGGACAACAGGAATTCGCCGTTCCAGATTGTCATCGCCGGGATTCCCAATGTGGGTAAATCGACACTGATCAATCAAATCGCCGACCGGAAAATTGCCAAAACCGGTAACGAACCGGCTGTAACCAAGGGCCAGCAACGCATCAAGCTGGATCTGGACTGGTACCTGCTGGACACACCCGGCCTGTTATGGCCGAAAATTGAAGACCCTGATCTCGGCTACCGCCTGGCCTGCATCGGCACTATCCGCAATACAGCCGTGGAAGCCGAAGATATTGCCTGGTTTGCCGCCGAGCTGTTACTACGGGATTACTGGCCCGCTTTGAGCAAACGCTATGAACTCGATGCCAAACCCGGCCAGCCCGAAGATTTATTGCTAGCCATCGCATCGGCACGAGGCTGTGTTGGCAAGGGCGGTCACGTGGACTGGCACAAGACTGCAGAAATATTACTAAACGATTTTCGCTCAGGTAAACTAGGCAGCCTCAGCCTGGAAACACCTTCCATTCTCAATCAACCTGCCCGACTTCCAGGTTTATAACAGACACCAGGGAATTATGACTAGAGCAAATGCAGCAGCACTCCAAAAGGACCAGGGCTTATCACCCGAGTCAGTTCATCCCGCCTTCGACTGGATAAGAAGCGAAGCCATTACCTCGCTCAATATTGTAATGGAAGAATACCAGCACAAAGTCACAGGCGCGGTGCACTACCATTTAAACAGTGAAAATTCCGAGAATGTATTTCTGGTTGCCCTGCGCACTGTGCCGATGGACTCCACAGGAGTCGCCCACATACTGGAGCACACTGCACTGTGTGGCAGTAAAAAATATCCGGTTCGCGATCCTTTTTTCATGATGATCAGACGTTCGTTGAACACTTTCATGAATGCCTTTACCAGTAGCGACTGGACCGCCTACCCGTTTGCCAGCAAGAACAATAAAGATTTTAACAACCTGCTCAAGGTCTATCTCGATGCGGTGTTTTTCTCGCGTCTGCATGAACTGGATTTTGCCCAGGAAGGACACCGGTTTGAATTCAGCGAGATGGAAAATCCCGCCAGTGAATTACAATACAAAGGTGTTGTCTATAACGAAATGAAAGGTGCAATGAGTTCCGCCAACGCCGTGTTGTGGCAAACCCTCAGCAAATATTTGTTTCCAACCACAACCTATCACTACAACAGTGGCGGCGAACCCGATCACATCCCAGACCTGAGTTATACGCAACTGAAAACATTTTACAAAAGCCATTATCACCCCAGCAATGCGATTTTTATGACATTCGGCAATATTCCGGCAGCGGCGCACCACGACAACTTCGAGGAGTTGGCACTGTCACAATTTTCCAGGCTGGATATCAATATCGCTGTGGCCGATGAAAAAAGATACCTGTCACCTGTGAAGATGGAAGAAAGTTATGCCAGCGATGATGCGGATGACAACAAGACCCATGTCGTAATCGGCTGGCTACTCGGGACAACCACCAGTTTAAGCGAGGTCTTCCGGGCACAGCTACTATCCAGTGTATTAATGGACAACAGTGCCAGTCCGCTGCTACGCGTGCTGGAAACATCCGAGCTGGGCTCGTCGCCCTCACCACTCTGCGGGCTCGAGGACTCCAACCGTGAAATGAGTTTTATGTCCGGTCTGGAGGGCTGTGCAGAGCATGCAACGGCAGAAGTGGAAAAGCTCATCACCGACGCACTGGAAAATATTGCAAAGAGCGGAGTGGAACTGATACAGGTTGAAGCCGCCCTGCACCAACTGGAATTAAAGCAGCGGGAAATATCGGGCGACAGCTACCCTTACGGTCTGCAACTGATACTCCAGGGCCTGTCTACAGCAATTCATCGCGGTGACCCGATCAAGCTGCTCAACATAGATCCGGTACTGGCAGAGCTTAGAGAACAAATAAAAGACCCGGAATTTATTCCACAGCTGGTGCGAGAACTGATTCTGGATAATCCTCACCGGGTTACGCTCACGCTTAATCCGGATGACGAATTAACGGCACGTAAAGTTACTGCAGAATTACGGCAGCTTGCTGCTATCAAGGCATCACTTTCGAGCCAGCAAGCTACCGAGATTATCGAGCAAAGCAAGGCACTGGCCCAGCGCCAGGAACAGGAAGATGATCCCGGCTTGTTGCCCAAGGTTGGCCTGGAGGATGTGCCACCGGATATTGAAGAAGCCCGGGGTGAGCAGTCCACTCTGAGCAACGGACAGGAGCTGAGTTTTTATAATCAGGGCACCAATGGCTTGTGCTATCAACAGGTGATAATGGATTTGCCACAACTGGATTCTGACTTGCTCTCTGTGCTGCCGTTGTACACCACGTGTATTTCTGAACTTGGTGTTGGCGAGATGGACTATACCGCTGTACAAACCTGGCAGGCACAGGTCAGTGGCGGTCTGCATTGTTTTACCAGCATGCGCAGCCACATGGACGACGTGCAGAAAACCCGGAATGTGCTGGCATTTTCTTCCAAGGCCCTGACCGCCAATCACGCCAAGCTGACCGAGCTGGTGGGCCGCACCGTTAATGAGTGCCGGTTCGACGAAGGGCAGCGGGTGCACGAACTCATTCAGCAGCTATGTGCACGCAGGGAAAATAGCATTACCGGTCAGGGCCACAGCCTGGCCATGGCTCTTGCCTGCAGCAGGATGAGCCCCACTGCCCGCTTGAGTCACCAATTTGGCGGTCTGGAGGGTATCAAGTCCCTGAAGACATTGCGCGGCAAGCTNGAGGACGACGAAGCCATAATTACACTGCTAAGCCAGTTCCAACAGCTGCATNAACTCATACTGCAGGCACCAAGGCAATTTCTTCTCATCGCTGAACAGGAGCATCAAACCGGCCTGATCGACGATCTCGAGCAGTACTGGCAAGACCCAGGCGCTCAGGAAACTGATTCCAGACTCGAATTGCCTCCTCTGCGCGCTAGCATTAAACAGGCCTGGCTGACCGCCACCCAGGTCAGCTTCTGTGCCAAGGCCTATGCTACGGTGCCTTCAAGCCATGAAGACAACGCCGTATTGCATGTCCTGGCCGGTTTCCTACGCAATGGCTTCCTGCATCGAGCGATCCGCGAACAGGGTGGTGCCTACGGCGGCGGCGCCGGGCAGGATGCCAATTCGGCGTCTTTTCGCTTCTTCTCCTACCGTGATCCACGTCTTGATGACACCCTGAGCGATTTCGATCGGGCCATAGAGTGGGTTGGCAGCAGTAATCACCCGCCCCATCAGCTTGAGGAGGCCATATTAGGCGTAATCGCTGCCATGGATAAACCCTCCTCACCGGCTGGCGAGGCCAAGCAGGCGTTTTACAACAGGCTTTTCGGGCGTACGCTGGAGCAGCGTATGGCGTTCAGGCGCAGGGCACTGGAGGTTACGATGGATGACCTGAAACAGGTGGCGCAGCGTTATTTTGCGCCAGATTCGGCCAGTATTGGCGTGATTACCAACCGTGAATGCCTGCAAAAATCTTCGATAAAGGAGTTGGAAGAAATAGTTTTATAGAGTTATTACATAGAGTTGAAAATCTTACTTAATTTATCTGGATAATTAATTGAATTTAATTTCAAATCAATGGGAACTTTTGTACAGCAGTGCAGTCTGAGTTTAGGTAGGTAGATGTTAGGCAAAATTGTGGGTTTTGTTTCATTTATCTCTCCCTTGATAGTATATTAAGCTCGGCAGCCTTCGGTTGTTGGGCTTTTTTTTCATCCGTCTGCAGCCCTTCCTCAATCAAGCCCAACCCGGCTTGAGACCCATCAAAGCTAATCGGAACCAGTGTTACCGAATGATTCAAGCCGATGCGAGACGTGAAGCGACCAGAGTTACCCTGGTGGGCATGTGGCTGGACATTGTGCTGGGCATTGCCAAGCTCATCGGCGGCGTATTTACCCAGTCTTTCGCACTCATCACCGATGGTATTCACTCGCTCACCGATGCCGTAACCGACATCTTCGTCATTCTGGTCACCCGGGCGGCGCATACTGAACCGGATGCTGAGCACCCATACGGCCATGGTCGCTTCGAGGCGCTCGGTACTACAGCGCTGGGCATGTTGTTGTTTGCCACCGCGGGCATCCTGCTTCACGACGCCTATCAGCGACTTAGCGGTACAGACCCCATCCCGGTGCCGCTATGGGGTGGACTGGTAATCGCCGCACTCTCTATCGTTGGCAAGGAATGGATTTATCAATACACCATGCGCGTGGCGAAGCGGCTCAATTCCAACCTGCTGAAGGCAAACGCCTGGCACAGTCGCAGCGATGCCATCTCATCCATTGCGGTATTTATCGGCATTGTGGGTGCGTTGCAGGGCTACCCCTGGATGGATACCCTGGCTGCTATCGTCGTTGCGCTTATTATTGCCAAAATTGGCTGGGAGCTTTGTACTGACAGCATCCAGGAACTGGTTGATACGGCTATTCCGGCAGAGCGTCAACGGAAGATTCGGGACTGCATCCTGGCCACTGAGGGTATTCGTGATTTATCTTCCCTGCGCAGCCGCCTGTCTGGCGGTAAGGTCATGCTTGAAGTGCGGATTCTTGTGGACCCGCGCATTTCTGTCTCTGAAAGTCATCAACTGGGTGAAATGGCGCGGAAATCGGTGATTAGTCAGTTCAGGGACATCAGTGATGTTATCGTGCATATCGATCCTGAATCCCATTCGGTGGAAGATCATGCTGAGCTTCTGCCCCTGCGTCAGGAATTAATCGATGATATTAAATCCCAATGGGAGGACTTGCTGGAGCCTAAGGATATTAAGACCATTGACTTGCATTATCTTGAAAGCGGTATCGAGGTTGATCTGGTTTTGAAACGTCGGAAGATTGATGCCAAATTAGCTAAAAAACTTGGGCAAGCCCTTGATTCTCTTAATTTTATTAGCAAATTCCGAATATTTAACGAGCTATACGAGAAAGCCCTTACTCCTCGGCTATCGTGAATTGCCTCTTTTATTAAAGTTCTATATTAGAATCTATCTATAACATACTGATATAGATATATTAACAGGGCACTATTTTCTCAAAATCAATACTGGCATAGCCCAAATATGGGTATTTGGAGCATTGAGGGGCAGAGCCTTGATGGAATTTGGGTACGGATACATCGAGCATTAAAGGACCAGAGCGATGGTATGTTTCGTCTGAACACGCCGTAAACACCTCCCTGTGGGCTCGGGCGCAGCTCCCTGCTGCGCACGGTTCAGGCGAAACATACCATCGCTCTGGCCCGGCATCGTACAGTCGTTTAGATGCCGGATTGGGGATTACTGGATGATTGTACCTAGTACTTGATTATATGTATAGTATTACATTAGTTTAGTTATGTATCTTACTGTAATTAAGGATTATTTTAAAATATTTGACACCTGTTTTTGTGGAAATATACTCCTGATTGGGACTAATGCATCGTTTGGCGCTGGGATTTGATTAGCTCGTAGGCGGCTTTTATGTCCTGGGTTTTTTTGGTGGCGAGGTCGATCATTTCTTCTGGTAGGCCCTTTGCGACTAGTTTATCCGGGTGGTGCTGATTCATTTGTCGCCGGTAGGCTTTTTTCAGTTCTGCTTTGCTCGCGCTTGGATTGGTTGCCAGTAGTTCGTAGGCTGCATTTAATCTATCTTCTATCGATTCGTCACTGGCGAAATGGGCCTGCCCGGACAGGCGATGGAGAAGCTGATCATACTCGGCTTTTGAATAACCGAGGTCGGCGGCGATCTCTTCCAGTATTCTTCGCTCTTTGGAATCCATGCGACCGTCGGCGAATGCGGTTGCGGTAATGACTTCCAGAAACATCTGGATCAGGTTGCGACGGCGGAAACATTCTCGCTTGAACTGTGCCAGTATCTCGTGAATCGGAAAGCCATCTTTCTTGCCTTCGGTGAACAGCTTGATGGCGGCGCTGCGCTGGGCAGAAGCTAAGTGCATCTGCCGTATGACCTGCTCGACAAGGTCTATTTCCGCCTTGGTTACCTTGCCGTCGGCCTTGGCGATGTAGCCCATCACAGCGAAAGTCGCGGTGAAAAATACTGACTGCACTCTTTCGGTCGCGCCAAGCCTCATCGTGGAAGCTGTCCCGCTGTCGAAATAGTTGCCCAGTGAGGCGCCCATCAAAGCGCCGAGTGGCCCGCCCAGTGCAAAACCTAGCGTGCCACCTACTACCTTGCCCCACCAACTCATACTTACTCCCAAATTGAATTAATTCAGCCCAATAATAGATCAAATGGATTTCTTCGCCTATGCTGATGTTGGGCAGCTCCCGATATAGGCTTTATTTGCACGATTCTTCCACTTTAGGAAGTGCTCCCAATCGGCAGCGATAACTGAGCGATGTGCATGGAAGCATTTGTGTTGTATGGCAGGATGCCAGATGTCGCTTGGAGGGTTTGTTATAGGGGGCTGCCTGGTTTTTCGCAGTAGGTGTTGTGGACTATCTGGTACCTGTGGGCACAGGATCTCTGGAGTTTTGCTGAACTGCACCTAGTTTCTTAAAATAGATGTATAACTATATGNTTATTAAGATTATTTTGTAATCTAATCTCTACGTTTGGATACTCCGGATACGGGGGCTGGATGCGATTCGCGGGATCTCAGGAGAAGAGTCGTTGGAACCAGTTTTTGTTCAGTTCGCTCTTGCAGGTGCTGTATTGGGAAGCGAATCGGCCTGCATTGGTCTGTACATTTGACGCCGCCTCCAATAGCCACTGTTTCTCCCGGTACGTGCCGCGCTGATAGCCGCCATTGCCCTCGTGATAGGCCAGGTACAGGTTTCGGGCATCGTTGGGGGCGATATTACTGAGCCGGGTAGACATGGAGTTGTACCAGGCTACGAAGTCGATGGCGTCATCGAAGTTATTGCGCCTGGCTCTGCCGTTTCCCGATGCCTGCACGTAATCGCTCCAGGTGCTGTCCAGCGCCTGGGCATAGCCGTAGGCCGACGAGGGTCTTGGCCCGGGAATTATCCAGAGAATGCGTGAGCGCTCGGGTTTGGCCCTTGCTCGAAAAGTGGACTCCTGATAGATAAATGCCATGTTGACCGGGGTAGGAACCCCCCAACGCTCGGCTGAGGCCTTTGCTGCCTTGTACCAGGCGCGGCGATCGCTAAAGATATCGCACACATCTGCCACATTGCGCGGCTGCGATGCCACACAGGAAGTGAGCAGTGTGATTAAGAGTGCCGAGGCTGAAACGGATCTGTACTGCATGGGACACCTGTATAAAAACGGGGGCTTAACCCGAATATATCGTTAAAGCGCTTGTTTTCCGGTTTCGAGCTTACTAATCAGACTATTCTCAGTATCTCCACATGGAGACGGCGCTGGCCTGATTTTCGGCCTTATTTACTTAGATCATCAAGAATGGCCAGAAATTCCCCTTCATTGATAATTTTTATACCCAATTCCTGTGCTTTGTCCAGTTTTGAGCCGGCGCCGGGCCCTGCTACCACGCAATCAGTTTTGCTGGAGACGCTGCCAGCGGCCTTGGCACCGAGTGCTGTGAGGCGAGCTTTTGCCTCGTTTCGAGTTAGTTGGACCAGCGTACCAGTTACTACCCAGGTCTGATTCCGTAGCGGCTTTGCTGCGGTGTCCACTTCCACCTGCGGCCAGTTTATGCCTTCGGCCTGTAGTTCCATGATCAGGGATAGGTTATCGGTATTGTCGAAAAACACGCGGATATGTTCGGCCACAATGGGACCAATATCCTCAACCTGCTCGAGGCATTCCGCATCGGCAGCAACGATTGGCTCAATTTCGCCATAATGATTGCTTAATGCCAGCGCAGTCGCTTCGCCGACTTCACGAATACCCAAGCCATAGAGGAAGCGCGGCAGTGTGGTTGTTTTGCTATCTGCAATTGCTGAAATGAGATTATCTGCAGACTTGGCCCCCATACGCTCGAGCCCGGCCAGTTGTTCTGAGTCCAGTCGATAGATATCCGCCACCGTGCATATCAGACTGGCATCGACCAGTTGTTCCACTAGCTTATCACCCAGGCCCTCGATATCCATCGCAGTGCGCGAGGCGAAATGTTTGATGGACTCCTTGCATTGTGCCGGGCAGATCAGCCCGGCACTGCAGCGAAAGAGTACTTCGCCGTCTTTTTCAATAGTAGATCCGCAGGCAGGACACATTGCCGGCAAGGATATCTCCTGCGGATTTTTGTTCTCTACCGCGGTGACCACCTTGACCAGCTTGGGAATCACGTCGCCGGCACGTCTGACGATTGCCGTATCACCGATGCGCAAATTCAGTCGTGCGATTTCATCCATGTTATGCAGGGTGGCGTTGCTCACCGTTACCCCGCCGACAAAAACCGGCTCCAGCCTGGCCACCGGTGTGATGGTACCCGTTCTCCCAACCTGGAATTCCACGTCCAGTACCTGGGTGGATTTCTCTTCGGCAGGGAACTTATAGGCCATCGCCCAGCGTGGACTCCTGGCTTTAACACCCAGTCGCTGTTGCAATGCCAGATCATCCACCTTGATGACCGCGCCATCGATCTCGTAGGCAAGTGAATCGCGCATTTCCAGTAACTCCAGGCAATAGTCCAGGCACTGGTCGATACCAATCGA
>PBTO01000102.1 GCA_002726595.1 Gammaproteobacteria bacterium
TGTGTGAGCGGGGCAGCAGCTTCGGTTACAACAATTTAGTGGTAGATATGCTGGGCTTCTCGGTCATGAAGCAATTTGAGTACCCGTTGCTGTTCGATGTGACCCACGCCCTGCAGAAGCCAGGTGGTTTAGGCAAGAGTGCTGACGGACGCAGAGCCGGTGTGACGGCGTTATCCAGGGCAGGTCTTGCCCAGGGCATTGCCGGTCTGTTTGTTGAGGCTCACCCGGACCCTGACAATGCACTGTGCGACGGTCCCTGCGCGCTGCGACTGGACCGACTGCAGGACTTCCTTAGCCAGATGAAGGCCGTCGATGATCTGGTAAAGGCGCTGCCTGCCATCGATACAACTTAGTTCTAGTAGTTTATAATATATCACTCATAAGGTATTGAAATGTCTGAAATAAAGGAGATACGCGCTCGTGAGATTCTGGATTCTCGCGGGAATCCTACCATCGAAGCAGATGTGCTTCTGGCCAGTGGCATGACCGGTTCAGCCTGTGCGCCATCGGGGGCTTCTACCGGTTCCCGGGAGGCACTCGAATTACGTGACAAGGATCCTGGGCGGTACCTGGGAAAGGGTGTGCTGCGGGCTGTTGAAAACGTGAACGGCTCAATTCGTACCGCCTTGCTGGGCTATGATGCACAAGATCAGCAGGGACTCGATAAAACGCTGCTGGAACTGGACAACACAGAGAACAAGTCCAATCTTGGTGCGAATGCCATTCTGGCTGTGTCTCTGGCTGCAGCCAAGGCAGCGGCGGCAGATTCAGGAATTCCCCTCTATGCTCATATAGCCAGACTCAATGGTACTGAGGGTGATTACAGCTTGCCAGTACCTATGATGAATATCGTCAATGGTGGCGAGCATGCTGATAATAACGTGGATATTCAAGAGTTTATGGTTCAACCGACCGGGGCGAGCAGCTTTGCCGAAGCCTTGCGCTATGGGGCAGAGGTGTTCCATGCGCTGAAATCGGTACTACACAAGCAGGGATTGAGTACCTCCGTGGGTGATGAGGGCGGGTTTGCCCCGAACCTGCCTTCAAATGCCGCTGCTCTGGATGCTATTCTTCAAGCTATTGATTTAGCTGGATTTACTCCTAAAAAAGACATGTATTTGGCGTTGGATTGTGCCGCATCTGAGTTCTACGAGGGGAGCAAGTACAATCTCGCGGGGGAGCACGTCAGCTATGATTCCAGCCAATTTTCCCAGTATCTGACTGATCTGGCAGTAACCTATCCAATCCTGTCTATCGAAGACGGCATGGATGAGAGTGATTGGGATGGATGGGCTAAATTATCTGCCCAAATAGGCGATAAAGTTCAGTTAGTGGGAGATGATTTGTTTGTCACAAACACGAGTATTTTAAAACAGGGAATCGATCAAAACATTGCCAATTCGATTTTGATTAAATTCAATCAGATTGGCTCATTAACCGAAACCCTGGCTGCCATCAATATGGCCAGGGATGCCGGCTATACCGCTGTAATCTCACATCGATCAGGTGAAACAGAAGATACCACCATTGCCGATCTAGCGGTGGCGACGGCGGCCGGACAAATAAAGACTGGTTCCCTGTGTCGCTCAGACCGGGTGGCGAAGTATAATCGCTTGCTGCGGATAGAAGAAGAACTCGGCAGTGCCGCCCGTTACAACGGGCTGGCAGAATTTAAACACGTTAGGAACTAGTCCTCGATGAAATTGCTAAACGGGCTCCTGGTCTTGCTAATAATTCTGTTTCAATCTCAATTGTGGCTGGGTGATAGCAGTGTGCGCGCCCTCAACCTGCTGGAAGTGGACCTGGACACACAAAAAGCTAACAACGACGAACTGGAAGCACGTAATACACAATTGGAAATCGAAGTGCTGGATCTCAAGAACGGCCTGGAAGCGGTAGAGGAACGAGCAAGAGCCGAACTGGGCATGATCGGCGAACGGGAAACCTTTTACCTCATTATTGATTAGTGGGATTTATTAACATCGCATTAATTTAAAGGACATGGAATTTGTATTTGTTGATATGACCGTCGCCAACTAAAAGAATTTACTATGACAATTTGGGCAATATTGCCAGCCGCTGGCGTCGGTCTTCGTATGGGATCGAATACTCCCAAACAGTATCTGCCACTCAATGGCAAAACTGTTATTGAGCAGACTCTCTCCCGTCTGATCGCCGTTTCTCCCATTAAACAAATCATTGCAGTGTTACATGCGCAGGATGAAACCTGGTCAACACTCGACTTGCATGCAAACTCAAAACTGCTGTGTGTAGAAGGAGGCGAAGACCGCTATCAGTCAGTACTAAATGGCCTGCTCTCGCTACACTCTAGAGTTGAATCCAGTGACTGGGTATTGGTTCATGATGCGGTAAGACCTTGTGTGCGCGTTAAAGACATTGAGCACCTGATTGCCGAGTTAAGGAGTCATCCCACGGGTGGGCTTTTGGGTGCTCCGGTGGACAATACCCTGAAGCGGGTAAACTCTGCTGACGAAATTCTCGAGACCGTAGATCGCTCCGCTATCTGGAACGCCTTCACCCCACAAATGTTTCGCTATGGATTGTTGTTGGATGCCTTGATGCAGATAGATGACGTAAACCGGGTTACCGATGAAGCCTCCGCCATTGAACAGTTGGGGCATGCGCCAAAATTTGTTTTGGGCAGCAAAGACAACATAAAAATTACCCATGCCAACGATTTAATAATGGCACAAAAAATACTTGAAGCACAGGCGGCTGAATTATGAGTTGGCAAAATTTACGTATTGGACATGGCTATGATGTCCACAGATTCAGCGAGGAGGTTCTACCTGATAAACCCCTGCTACTGGCCGGAGTAAAAATTTCTGATCAAAGGAGCCTGGTGGCACATTCTGATGGCGATTTGGTTTTGCACGCACTTTGCGATGCCATGCTCGGTGCTATTGGAGAAGGAGATATTGGCAGACACTTCCCCGACACGGATGACAAATTCAGGAATATAGCGAGCAAAAATCTGCTTGAGCAAGTGATGCTAAAGGCCCAGACCAAAGGCTGGCATCTCATCAATCTGGATATTACCGTGGTTGCGCAAACGCCCAGGCTGTCACCCCATGTGAAGTCCATGACAGAAAATTTGGCCGAACTTGTCAACCTTCAACTGGACTGCGTCAACATTAAGGCGACCACCACAGAAGGTATGGGCTTTACTGGTCGGGAAGAAGGCTTGACTTGCTATGCAGTGGTGCTGATGGCCAAAGATGTTTGATAAACAAAGATGCTCGATAAAACTACCAGTAACAATCAAAAAATAGTAGACCTGACCCGTTTGAACTACGCCCATGGCGTGCCTGAAAGCAAGGTTGGATTTAAGCAGGAGGTCGCTGATTTTCAAGTAGACGAGGAATTGGGTTATGACTTAACCGGTGCAGGCGAGCATCTCTGTCTTCGGGTTCGCAAGAATGACATGAGCACCATGGAGGTGGTGAGACGCATTGGTGATATTTTGCAATTGAGAATATCTGATATTGGCTATGCTGGCTTGAAAGACAAACGTGCCTACTGCACCCAGTGGTTCAGTTTGCCGGTATCTAATGAGCAGGCGAAAGCAGTAAAAAATATCGAGTGCGATAAGCTGGAAATAATGGACTCCAAGCGCAATGCCCGGAAAATAAAAGTTGGCAGCCACAAATCCAATCATTTCAGGATTCGTTTGCGGAATAGCACCGAGCCGTTGGCCGTTCTGGAGGAGCGACTGCAATCCATCGCAACGCAGGGCGTGCCCAATTATTTCGGCCCCCAGAGATTTGGCCGGAAGATGAGTAATATGGTGCAGGTCATTCCTTTGATGGAGCAAGTAAGCTCGGGCAATGCGGTCAATACGCTGCCGAGAAAGCGCTTCAAGCGCAGCATGCTGTTTTCCGCGGCCAGGGCTTATTTGTTTAATCAATTACTGTCAAGGCGGGTAGGTGACGATACATGGAATAGGTATATGCCAGGCGAGGCATTAAATTTGAACGGCACCACCCGGTTTTTTGTGCTGCGCGAAGACGAGGAATGGAACGCAGACTATCAGCAGAGACTGGATAGGTTTGATATACACCCCTCCGGCCCACTTTTTGGAATTATCGCTGAGAAGGATCGCTACACGAGTAAGTTAGAGGCAGCGAACGTGGAAACGGAAATTGCTACGCAATTTGAATCACTGGTAGAGGGATTAAAGCACTATGGTTTGACAGCGGCACGAAGACCGCTGCGATTTATACCTGATACATTCACGTGGCAGCAATTGACAGGCAAGGACATGGAATTGAGTTTTGTGCTAGGTAAAGGTAGCTACGCGACGAGCTTGTTAAGAGAAATTTGTGTGACAGAACCGTGAGGTCCAAATTGGCTGGTAAATTAAATTTGAATGGCATCGGAATGACCTCTCAGCGAACGCGGGAGAGACTGCTCGGGCGTCTGATCGAGCAGGGTATAACGAACATGGAAGTGCTTGATGTCATGCGCTCTACCCCCAGGCATATTTTTCTGGACGAAGCGCTTTCCCATCGCGCCTATGAAGATGTGGCGCTTCCGATTGGACATAATCAGACCATCTCACAACCTTTTATTGTTGCACGCATGACTGAAGCGATTGTCGATTCAGGTCCACTGGAGAAAGTCTTAGAGATCGGCACCGGATGTGGTTATCAAACTGCGGTGATCGCGCAACTTGCAGACACTGTTTATACGGTAGAACGGATCAAGCCACTGCTGGCCAGGGCGCGTAAGAATTTGAAATTACTCGGGCTGAGGAATGTCGAATACAAGCATGATGACGGCAGTCTTGGCTGGGAAGATAAAGGGATATTTGACGCTATTATCACCACGGCAGCACCGCAGCAAGTCCCAGCCGAGCTGCTGGCACAATTGAAAGAAGGCGGCCGTCTGGTTATACCTGTCGGTGGTGAGGGTGGGCAGGAGTTACGCCTGATTACTCGAACAGCAGACGACTTCACGACTGAAGTACTAAACCTGGTGAGATTTGTTCCGCTACTAGTCGGACAAGTGCAAAATTAATCCTCATTAGAGAGATTCATTAGAGGGGCCGGTGAGAAGTTCGTTGTTACTCTTTTTCAAGGGCGTTGCCATGGGTATGGCAGATTCTGTTCCGGGAGTATCCGGCGGCACCATAGCTGTTATCACCCGAATTTATGACAAACTCATTTTCTCGATCAGGGCAGTCGATACAACTGCAGTACGCCTGCTCTTCGCCGGTCAGATCAATTCCTTGTGGCAACATATAAACGGGAATTTTCTGCTTGTATTGGCGGCAGGAATTTTGTCCGGGCTGCTGATCTCCGCCAATACGGTGTTGTATTTGCTGGCCAATCATTTTCAACTCCTGATGGGTTTTTTTATCGGGCTGGTACTGGCATCAAGCTGGTTGCTGAGGTCGGAATTTAATTATCGGCATCCGGTAAATCTGGGTGCCCTGGTAATTGGTATCCTTACTACGCTTGTTATCAGTTCATTCAATCCCGGAGAATTGCAAAGTATCCCGCTGACGTACTTGTTTCTCAGCGGTTTCGTGGCTATTTGTGCAATGATTCTGCCTGGAATTTCCGGCGCGGTTGTGCTGCTGATTTTTGGTGTGTATGAATTCCTGTTAACCGCGTTGACTGAAATCAATCTGCCTGTCATTGCCGTCTTTGCCTCAGCCTGCATAGCCGGGTTGATCAGTTTTTCCCGCGTTCTGTCCTGGGTGTTAAAACACCACCGGGAGAAAGGCTATAGCTTCTTGACCGGGATGCTGATTGGATCCATCGACGTACTTTGGCCGTGGCAGGTAACTATTGTTGGTCAGGGCAATGAAAATAATGCTGAAACAAAACTGCAAAGCAGCAATTCCTTGCCGCTAAACTATGAGACGGTGAGCGGAAATGATCCGGTGATACTCGGTGTGCTGTTGTGCGGTGTTGCCGGTTTAATTTTGGTCCTGGTTTTTGACAAAGTGTTCGCAAGTAAGGCGGACTAGAGAAATTTGATGTTTTACCCCAAACACCTGAATAGCAGCCATGGTACGCAGGCCCGAAATGTTCTGACTGCAACGGCTGTTGTGTTTTTATTAACTGCCTGTCTTGGACGAGGGTACCAGGCCCCGGTCGCCGATCGGGGTGAGCGGCAGGTAGTTACCGCCCCCATTATCGTAGATAGTGGAAATCCTAACCTTGCCAGTTTGCGCGCGACGAGCAATCGGATTTCGGTGTCCTCATCAACAGGCTCGCGCAGAAGCTCCTCCTCGATTACCAGAAGCGTAGAGGCAAACTCAGGACAGATTCATCGGGTAAAACCGGGAGATACACTTTATTCCATCGCCTTTCAATATGATCTCGATTTCCGCCGTCTGGCCATAGCAAATAGCCTGCGCACCCCGTACACGATCTTTGTCGGACAGGAAATTAACCTGGATGTATCGCGCATCAGCAATGCCCAAATTGCCCAGCCCACTTATACGGCCGGTACGGAAGTGAGCAACAATGGCATAGCCCGTGCCCAGGCGAGCAGAGCGCGCAGCGGTGGGGTGCTGCGTCAACCCATCAGCGGTACACAGACTCTGAAACCTGTCTTGCAGTGGCCCTTGCAAGGCAGAATTTTGCAGGGCTTCGGGGCTGCTTCTAACAAGGGAATAGACATTGCTGCTAACCTCGGTGACGATGTGTTAGCAGCAGGGGATGGGGATGTGGTTTATTCCGGTGGTGGCGTGCAGGGCAGCGGCAACCTGATCATCATTCGGCACAGTGATCGTTATCTCAGCGCCTATGCCCACAATAGTGCCATGCTGGTTGCCGCCGGGAGCAGGGTCAGAGGAGGACAGAAAATTGCTGAGGTAGGACAGAATTCCAGCGGTACAACCCTGCTGCATTTTGAAATCCGCCTCGATGGCAAGTCAGTCGACCCCCAGAGCTATCTTCCATGAGAGAGGTGCCCTAGCGTTCCAGGTATTGCCGCTTGTTCTTCTTGTCCCTCCACTCCTTCGCATCGGGCAATTCATCTTTCATCTCGGTAATGTTGGGCCATTCCTCAGCCAACTCGGCATTCAACTGCAGAAATTCCTGCTGATCTTCCGGTAGTTCATCCTCGGCGTAGATTGCATCAACCGGGCATTCCGGTTCGCAGAGGGCGCAATCGATACACTCGTCCGGATGAATAACCAAAAAATTAGGACCTTCATAGAAGCAATCCACCGGACACACTTCCACGCAATCTGTAAGTTTACAGCGAATGCAACTATCACCTACTACAAAAGTCATGCCTTCTCCCTATAATCTACCCGCTACCCGTGGCGCGATTCATCAAGCCAGAGGCTCGCAATTCATGAAGCCTGGGGCTTATGGGGCGAGCATTCTACCAGCTTTTATTGTGGATTTCCCACCCTCACAGTTATTTCATAGATTGGGATTTTTGCTGACTGAGACTGATTAGGCCTATCCATTTAACTACAGTTACAGACTCTTTAACTGGTAGAGAATCTCCAGTGCCTCTCTGGCCGATATTTCATCCGGATTGAGATTTTCCAGATATTCCAGGGCCGGGTGGGGCTCGGCAGCAAACATTTCAGCTTGTGCTGGTGGGCTACGGGTCTTGATTACCGAGTCGTCACCCAGCGCATCCTGCTCCAGATGTTGCAGTTTCTCCCTGGCTTTGGCGATAACAGTTTTTGGAATGCCGGCCAACTGCGCTACTTGCAGGCCATAACTCTGATTCGCAGGTCCGCTCTTCACGGCGTGCAGGAAAACAATGCCGCTATCGTGCTCCACTGCATCCAGGTGCACGTTCGCGATGTCTGGCAGGCTCTCTGGCAGGCTGGTGAGTTCAAAATAATGGGTGGCAAACAAGGTATAGGCGTGCAGTTGCTCTGCGATGTAGATCGCGGCAGCCCAGGCCAGAGACAGGCCGTCGAAGGTACTGGTGCCGCGGCCAATCTCATCCATTAGCACCAGGCTCTGGGAGCTGGCGTTGTGCAGAATATTGGCGGTCTCGGTCATTTCAACCATGAATGTCGATCTACCGCCGGCCAAATCATCAGAAGAACCAATGCGCGTGAAGATGCGATCGATCGGGCCGAGCTTAACCGACTTTGCGGGCACATAACTGCCGCATAGAGCGAGCAATACAATAAGAGCGGTCTGGCGCATGTAGGTGGATTTACCGCCCATATTGGGACCGGTAATGACCAGCATGCGTTGGGTGTCGTTCAGGCACAGATCGTTTGCCACGAATACCTCTTCGGTAACATGCTCCACTACCGGGTGACGTCCCGCTTCGATGGCAATGCCGGACTCTGCGGTTAATTCCGGTTGGCAATAGTCCAGGCTGACTGCACGTTCGGCAAAACAGCTCAGCACATCCAGCTCTGCTAGCGCCGCAGTAGAATCCAGCAGGGCTCCGAGTTCACTGGCAAGTTGCTCCAGCAAATCATCGTACAGTGCTTTCTCCCGGTTCAATGCCTTACTGCGGGCACTGAGTACTTTGTCTTCAAATTCCTTTAGCTCAGGTGTGATAAAGCGTTCGGCGTTCTTCAGGGTCTGTCGACGAATGTATTCCGCTGGCATCTCTTCCGGCGCCTGGCCCTTGCTGATTTCGATGTAGTAGCCATGTACGCGATTAAAACCGACCTTCAATGTACTGAGCCCGGTGCGCTCTTTTTCGCGGGCTTCCATGTCCACCAGATACTGGCCTGCATTACTGCTTAGATCCCTTAATTCATCTAACTCTGTATCGAAACCACGGGCAATTACACCGCCCTCACGGATAACAACCGGTGGATTTTCTTCCAACGCGCTTTGTAACAGATCTGTCTGGGCGGGAAATTCTGCGATTACCGTAGATAGCAATTCAAGGTGGCCGGTGCTGACAACAGATTGCAGCTTTTGCTGTAATTCAGGTAGCAGGGCGAGTCCATCACGCAGGCGGGCCAGGTCTCTTGGTCTGGCCGATCTTAAACCGAGGCGGGCTAGGATACGCTCCAGGTCACCGATGTTTTTTAGCAGTTCATGAATCGCCTCAAAACAGTAGTCTTTCAGCAGAGCTGCAACCGCCTCCTGTCTTGATCCAATAACATCCTGTTTTCGCAGCGGGCGATGGATCCAGCGCTGCAGCAGTCTGCTACCCATTGCAGTAGCGCATTTATCGATCACCGACATCAGGCTGTTCTGCTCACCACCGGCCAGATTTACATCCAGTTCCAGGTTGCGCCTGCTGGAGGCGTCCAGCACCACGCTGTCGTGCTGCTGTTCCACCTGCAAACTCTGGATATGGGGTAGCTCCGATTTTTGCGTCTCGCTGGCGTATTGCAACAGGCAACCCGCTGCTCCCAATGCCAGGTGCAACTCATCACAGGCAAAGGCAGACAAATCCCGGGTGTTGAAATGGCGGGTGAGCAGGCGGATCGAATTGTCTAAATCAAATTCCCAGGGATCTCTGTTTTTAATTGCTGCGTGTTGTTCCAGCGCGGGAATTATTGGTAAATCCTTATCGATTAAGATTTCGGCTGGCCTGATTCTCTCAATCTCGGCCAGCAGTGCTTCTGTGCCGTTCATTTCACTCAGCACAAAGCGGCCACTGCTGATGTTCAGATAGGCAATACCATAGGCGATAACTTGCTTGCTCTGCACCTTTAGTGCACTGCCGGTGAGGGCAAGCAAACAGTTATCCCTGCGTTCGTTAAGCAGGGCTTCGTCACTCACAGTGCCCGGGGTAATTATACGGACGACCTGACGCTCTACCGGGCCCTTGCTGGTTGCTGGATCACCGATCTGTTCGCAGATCGCAATCGAAACACCGGCATCAACCAGTTTGGCCAGGTAACGGTCAGCCGCGTGATAGGGAATGCCGCACATGGGAATAGGCTGGCCGGCAGATTTACCGCGGGCGGTCAGTGTAATGTCGAGGATGCCAGCGGCCCGTTTTGCATCATCATAAAACAACTCATAAAAATCACCCATGCGATAGAAAAGAAGACTGTCGGAGTGCTGCGCTTTGATGCGCAAAAATTGCTGCATCATGGGTGTATGTGAGTGCGGATCTGTCAAGATTTTTGCTTTTTGTGAGATTCTTTGTGCGCTTGAATTGGAGGCTATGCCAAACTACTGATGCAGAATTCTACACTTTTTCAGGCTGACTATGGACTATTAATTATTTTCCCAGGCGCCGGTTCGGGCCAGGTAGTTGGGGAAATAAATTCTTTTGAATTTTAATCCGCAGATTACTATGATGGCATGATATGAGCACATCATCCGAGCAAGTCATCTCTGAACTGGTTGAGCAACTAGCCCAAGCGCTCCTCGCTAAGAAACTGAAACTCGCCACCGCAGAATCCTGCACTGGCGGATGGATTGCGCAGTCACTCACGGCACTGCCGGGCAGCTCGGACTGGTTCGACAGTGGCTTCGTTACTTATTCCAATGCGGCAAAACAGCGCATGCTAGGTGTTCCTGGGGATTATTTTTTGCCCGATGGCCCGGGGGCAGTCAGTGAGGAAACCGTGCGTGCTATGACCGCCGGTGCCACCGCCAATAGTCTGGCTAATGTGGCGGTTGCCGTGAGTGGTATAGCGGGACCAGATGGAGGCACTGATGACAAGCCGGTGGGAACGGTCTGGATTGCCTGGCAATGGGAGGAGAAGGCAAGGGCGCAGCCGTTTCAGTTCGTCGGCGACAGGAAGGCNGTGCGCCAGGCCACCGTGGAAGCTGCCCTGCGTGGTGTGCTGGCCCTGATTGATTGAGCTATTTGGGGTTGGACGAATAATTGCTTGCCGGTGCTAAAGGAAACTGAATTTCTGCCAATATACTGGTTGTATATACAGTGATATTCTGGTTTAATCAGCCCTGTTCATACATACAGTAGTATTCATTTATAAGATTGTTTAGCNAGTGGCCTGGAACAGGCTATTATTAGTCAGTAAACAACTGCAATACTCATGGAACCAGCTTCAGTTGTAACCAATAGAAGGAAAGGAAAAAACTATGATTGAAGATAACAGTAACAAAGAAAAAGCCTTAGCCGCAGCACTGGCCCAGATAGAAAGACAGTTCGGCAAAGGTTCCATGATGCGTTTGGGTGATACTGAACTCGAGCCTATCCCGGCCATTTCCACTGGTTCACTGGGCCTGGATATTGCGCTGGGTATTGGCGGTTTGCCACGGGGTCGGATAGTAGAGGTATACGGTCCTGAATCATCTGGCAAGACCACGTTAACCCTGCAGGTTATTGCAGAAGCACAGAAGATCGGTGGCACCTGTGCATTTATTGACGCAGAACATGCGTTGGATCCAATCTATGCACAAAACTTGGGCGTCGATGTAGATAACCTGCTGGTTAGTCAGCCCGATACGGGTGAGCAGGCACTGGAGATTTGCGACATGGTGGTGCGCTCCGGTGCACTGGATGTGGTAGTGATCGACTCGGTCGCTGCCCTGACCCCGAAAGCAGAAATAGAAGGCGATATGGGCGACAGTCACATGGGTTTGCAGGCGCGTCTGATGTCGCAAGCACTGCGCAAGATGACAGCCAATATCAAGAACTCAAATACCATGGTGATATTCATTAACCAGATCCGCATGAAGATCGGGGTCATGTTCGGTTCGCCTGAAACCACTACCGGTGGTAATGCACTGAAATTTTACTCCTCGGTCAGACTGGATATTCGCCGCATCGGCGCTATTAAGGATGGTGATGAGGTAGTGGGTAACGAAACCCGGGTCAAGGTAGTAAAGAACAAGGTGGCGCCGCCGTTCAGACAAGCCGAATTTCAGATCATGTACGGTAAGGGCATCCACCATCTGGGCGAAGTTATCGATCTGGGTGTGAAGCAGGGCTTAATCGAAAAGTCAGGTGCCTGGTATGCCTATAAGGGAGAGAAGATTGGCCAGGGCAAGAAGAACGTAGCCCTGTATCTGGAAGAGAATCCATCGATAGGGGCAGAAATCGAGGTAGCTATCCGTTCTGCTCTTATGGGTGATGAGTCAGAGGAAGCAGTCGCTGAAGTAGATCAGGCCGCCGAACCTGCCAATGATGAGGTGGTCGTACTGGCTAACGCCAAGAGCAAATAACAAGCATCGCCAACATCGAGCCAACAGTGAGCAGCATTGAGACCGATGTCCCCGTTTTCCGGCGGGCCGCCATGGATTTCCTGGCCCGCCGGGAACACTCCCACTA
>PBTO01000103.1 GCA_002726595.1 Gammaproteobacteria bacterium
AGCTCACAGAAGAAGAGCGGCTGGTACGGGACTCGACACGCCAATATGCCCAGGACAAGCTTTTGCCCAGAATCAGAGAGGCCTACCGCAATGAGGAAACGGACCCGGAAATTTTCCGTGAGATGGGTGCGCTGGGCCTGCTTGGCTCGACAATTGAAGGCTACGACTGCGCCGGTGTCAACTATGTGTGCTATGGATTGGCAGCGCGCGAAATAGAGGCAGTGGATTCAGGATATCGCTCGATGATGAGTGTGCAGTCGAGCCTGGTAATGCATCCAATCAATACTTTTGGCACGGAGGAGCAGAAACTAAAATTTCTCCCCAGGCTGGCTAGTGGTGAATACATTGGTTGCTTCGGATTAACGGAGCCTGATTATGGCTCCGACCCGGGGGGCATGATTACCCGTGCGCGGACTGCAAACGGAGGATATGAGCTTACAGGAGCCAAAAACTGGATAAGCAACTCACCCATAGCAGACGTTTTCGTGGTCTGGGCCAAGGACGATGACGGAGTGATTTGTGGTTACATTCTGGAAAAAGGCATGCAAGGCCTGAGCGCCCCGAAGATTGAAGGCAAACTGGCACTGCGAGCCTCAATAACAGGTGAAATAGTCATGGATGAGGTCTTCGTTCCAGAAGAAAATAAATTACCTCTCGCCAGGGGCCTGGCCGGGCCATTTAGCTGCCTGAACTCGGCTCGTCTCGGTATAGCCTGGGGCGCATTGGGGGCTGCCGAAACCTGCTGGCACACCGCATTGCAATACACACTTGACCGGAAACAGTTTGGGCGGCCACTGGCAGCCAATCAGCTGATTCAGAAGAAACTTGCGGTTATGCAAACCGATATTTCCCTTGGCCTGCAGGGATGCCTCCAGGCCTGCCGCTTGAAGGATCAGGGAAAACTTGCGCCGCCCCTGATATCCTTACTGAAGCGAAATTCCTGTCTTAAAGCGCTGGATACTGCAAGAGAGGCGCGAGACATGTTGGGCGGCAATGGTATTTCTGATGAGTTTCCAGTTATGCGCCACGCACAAAACCTGGAAGTGGTAAACACCTATGAGGGGACGCAAGATATTCACGCGTTGATCCTGGGCAGATCACAAACGGGAATTCAGGCATTCACCGGGGCGTAGCGATTGATGTGCTACAGGTAGCTCAGAAATATTCCGATGAATATTACGGCGCCAACCCAATTGTTATTGAGAAAGGCTTTGAAACAAGGCCCGGGAAGCCGGGTCCTGATCAGGTATTGCTGGTAAGCAAGCAAAATGGCGGCAACCAGTAAAGACAGGAAGAATACTGTTTCCAACTCAAATCGCAGTCCGGCCAGCCACATGGCGATTATAAACATCGACTGCAATGCACCAATCATCAGTTTGTCAGCCTCACCAAAAAGAATGGCAGTGGATTTGAGGCCGATTTCGAGGTCGAATTCTCTATCCACCATTGCGTACTCCGTATCATAGGCTACCGTCCACAGACAGTTGGCAACGAACAACAGGACTGCAGCAGAGGGAATGGCCCCTGTTTGCGCGGAGAAAGCCATGAGTATGCCCCAGGAAAAGGCCACACCCAGAACCACTTGGGGCAGATTGGTATAACGCTTCATAAACGGATAGATAAGCACTAGTACCACGGCGGCCAGTGCCAGCATAATGGTCAAGCGATTCGTCAGCAACACCAGTAGAAACCCGACAAGAGACAAGACAATGAAACAATAAAAAGCGTCCTGGCGCTCCAAAGCACCGCTGGCAACTGGTCTGTTTTGTGTTCGGCTGACTTTGTCATCGAATTTATGGTCGGCAAAATCATTTATACAGCACCCCGCAGAACGCATTACGAATGTACCGAGCAGGAAGATAAAAAGCAGGAGCGGGCTTGGCCAGCCTTCGGCAGCAATCCACAGACCCCCGATTGTTGGCCATAGCAACAAATAGATGCCAATGGGCTTATCCAGACGAATTAGTTGGGCCAGGGCGGGAAGCTTTTTATAGAATTCGGGGAAGCGCTTTTTGAACTCGACCTTAAGTCTGTCCCAGTGGGGTAGTTTGATAGCCATAAAAGGCGAAAGCTGTACTTTCCTGCTTGCTAATGAGATTGGCAAGCATAAGATATTTAGCCCGGAGTAAAAACCCCATTTCCGCAATTCATAATATCAATTTGGAATTTTTGTAAGAACACTTCAATCCGTTATATCGCAGGGCTTGGATAGAGATTTCCAGCGCCGTTGTAAAATATGCGGGTTAAACCTGTGCGAAGTGCTGCTTGTCACCCAGCCATCGATGAATCAGGGCATCTACAATTTCAGGGTGCTGAGTCAAGATCAGGGCAGAGGCAGATTTTACCTCATCGAGCAAATTGGCATCTCGAGAGAGTTCAGCGACCTTGAAGCTCATCAGACCAGCTTGCTGAGTGCCAAGAACCTGACCAGGCCCGCGGAATTCCAGATCCTTCTCGGCGATATAAAAGCCATCGTTGCTGTCACGCATTACACCGAGGCGTTGTTTTGCTGTTTGCGATAACGGGGATTGGTAGAGTAGGATGCAGTGACTACTCTTGTTGCCCCGCCCAACACGGCCACGTAATTGATGGAGCTGAGCCAGCCCTAGCCGTTCTGGATTTTCGATAACCATAAGGCTGGCACTGGGCACATCCACACCAACTTCAATTACGGTGGTTGCCACTAATAAGTGCAGAAGCCCTGTTTTGAAGTTGTCCATCACGCGGGTTTTTTCCTCCGGCTTCATCCGGCCATGGATGAGCCCGATTGTTACCGCTGGCAGTTGCTTGCCAAGCGCTTCCGCCGTAGCCTCCGCAGCCTGGCATTGCAATGCTTCTGACTCGTCAATTAGAGTACATACCCAGTAAGCCTGGTTGTTGTCTTTACAGGCTTGCTCAATACGGGCTGTCACCTCGTTGCGGCGCTCGCTGGGGATTACTACTGTGTTAACAGGGGTTCGTCCCGGAGGTAATTCGGAGATGATAGAGCAATCCAGGTCCGCATAGGCGCTCATGGCAAGGGTGCGGGGAATCGGAGTGGCAGTCATTACCAATTGGTGGGGACTCAGGCCCTGGCGGGCTTTCTCTCTCAGGGAAAGCCGTTGGTGGACGCCAAAGCGGTGCTGTTCATCGATGATTATCAAGCCAAGCTTCTGGAACTCAACGTCTTCCTGAAATAGTGCGTGCGTGCCGATGGTCAGGTCACAGTCACCATTTTTCATGGCGGCTAACTGCTCTGTCCGTGTTGCCCCCCGGGACCGGCGTGAAAGCCAGCCAACGTTTAGCCCAAGTGGCTCAAACCAGTTGCTGAAAGTGAGTACGTGTTGTTCAGAAAGTATCTCAGTGGGAACCATCAGGGCGACCTGATGACCATTTCCAATTGCCTGTAGAGAGGACAGAGCAGCAACAACCGTTTTTCCCGAGCCCACATCCCCCTGTAACAGGCGCAACATGGGATGGGTGTTTTTCAGGCCGCTGGAAATCTCCTCGAATGCAGCAAGCTGTGCTGCGGTTAACTTAAATGGCAGATGGGCAATGAATTGCTGGCAAAGATCATGACCAGCCAGAAGAGGGGGTGCCTGCTGGTGATCTGATTTCAGGCGCAAGCGCCGCATGCAGAGGCGATGGGCGAGCAGCTCCTCGAAAGACAGTCGTTTCTGGGCCGGATGGATGCCATGGCTAATCCAGTCCAGAGCCGTCTCGGTTGGTGGCAGGTGCAGCAGGCGCACAGCTTCGGTCAGGGATTCCAGACCCAACGCCGAGGTGATAGTCTGTGGCAGATAGTCCACTACCTCATTAGACCCATCCAGCAACTTAAGAGCCTGGCCAATTATGTTGCGTAAGCGGTTTTGCTGCAGGCCCTCAGTTGCTGGGTAGATCGGAGTGAGGTTCTCCTCCACCGGCACAGGATTGGCATCGTTAATGAGGTGGTATTCAGGGTGATAGATCTCGAAACCTGACTTGCCTCGACGCACTTCACCGTAGCAGCGAACTTTTTGCCCACATTGAAGATTATTTTTCTGCGCCGCAGTGAAGTAATAGAATCGCAGGCTGATCAAGCCGCTTGCATCTGCCAGCCCACACAGCAAACTTCGCCTGCGACCGAAATCGATACGGTTGCCGGTTATTTCTCCCTGTAAGAGGACATTGTCACCAAGCCGCACAGAGCCAATGGGAGAAATTCGGGTTCTATCCTGATAACGCAGTGGAAGGTGAAATAGGAGATCCTGAATTGAGCGAATGCCAATGTTATGCAGTTTTTTTTCAATGCTGGGGCCAACACCTTTCAGGCTTGTAAGCGGGAGTTGTTCGAGAATTCGACCTTGCAGTATGGGTTTGCTTTCACCCTTGCACTTCTTTTTCGCGCTCAACTAAGGTTCCGGGACTTAGGATTGTGCGAATAAGTATATGTTTTTTTATACAGTAGTGCTACAAAACCAGAATTGCATCCACCTCCACAGAGGCCCCTTTTGGCAATGCGCTCACTTCAATCGTAGCCCTTGCCGGGTAGGGCTCTGTAAAGTGACTTGCCATCACGGAATTAACAGTAGCGAACTCACTCAGATCGGTGAGATAGATGGTTAGTTTGGCAACCTGGCTTAGTGAGCCGCCGGCAGCAGTTGCTACCTCGGCGAGGTTCTTGAAAACCTGGGCCGCCTGCGCAGCGGTATCGCCTGCAATCAGTTCCATGGTTGTTGGATCTAGTGGAATTTGACCCGATAGAAATACCAGGTTGCCAGATCCAATCGCCTGCGAGTAAGGTCCAATCGCTTGGGGGGCTGAGGGTGTATGGATAGCTTTTAGAGAAGACATGTGCTGAATACTTTTCTGGAAATCAGTTGCTGCCGATGGTGCTTTTAATTACTTTGCGCAATTTGCGACTCTTCACTCGGGTCACCCGGGTCACTGGTTTAATCAGCCTCACCCGTTTCATAACCAGAGCCAGATGCACCCGGTTGCGAACATTGAGCGACAAATTAACAATACTAAACCGCGCGTCTCTTTCCAGCGTACTGATCTTTTCGATATTTGCTTCGGCTCCGGTTATGGTAGTTGCAAGTGTTGCAATAATTCCCCGCTGATTTTCCAGCTCTACCTTTAATTCAACGGAAAACTCGCCTTCAACATCCGGGTCCCAGCGAACTGAAACACATTTTTCGGGATTGTCTCGAATATCGGCGATGTTGTTACAGTTATCCGTATGAATCACCATGCCACGACCCGAGCTGATATGGCCAACAATTGGGTCGCCAGGAATAGGATGACAGCACTTGGCATAGTTCATCACCATGCCTTCCGATCCTCGAATCGCCAGCGAGCCATAACTATCGGCCGCCTTGCTCTCAGTTTCACTTACATTGTTGGTGTTGACGGCCATCCGCTGGGCGATCATGTAGGACATTCTGTTACCCAGGCCAATCTCCTCGAGTAATTGATCGAGTGAGGCGAGGTTTGTCTGTTGCAGTACGTTCTCAATGTTTTCCTGAGGAATGGTATCCAGCTGTCCACCAAAGCTTGCCAGCGCCTTGTTAAGCAGGCGTTTGCCCAGTGCCATAGATTCAGAGTGCTTTTGATTCTTGAGGTAGTGCCGAATATTACTGCGTGCCTTGCCGGTTACGACAAAGCTTAACCAGGCCGGGTTTGGCTGGGTTCCAGGAGCGGTAATGACCTCAACAGTTTGCCCGCTTTGCAGCGGTTCGCTCAATGGGGCAAGGCGCCGGCTAATTCGACAAGCGACACAGGAGTTACCCACATCTGTGTGAATTGCGTAGGCAAAATCAACAGCAGTGGATCCTGCCGGTAATTCAAAAATAGCTCCCTTGGGAGTAAATACATAGATCTCGTCCGGGAATAAGTCAATTTTTACATTTTCAATAAATTCCAGAGAGTTACCTGCGTGCTTTTGTAATTCCAGCAGCCCATTTACCCATTCACGTGCGCGAACATGGGCATTGCTGGGCAGATCATCGCTGGATTTGTATAGCCAGTGTGCGGCAATCCCGTTATTGGCCATGGCCTCCATTTCTTCGGTGCGGATTTGAATTTCGATCGGTACGCCGTGCATACTGAACAAAGTCGTATGTAGAGACTGATAGCCATTGGCTTTTGGTATTGCTATGTAATCCTTGAACCGGCCAGGAACGGGCTTATAGAGGCTATGCACCGCACCCAGAACGCGATAGCAGAAATCAACCCGGTCAAGGATTATACGAAAAGCATAGACATCCATTATTTCCGAGAACGACTTGCGCTGTGTGCGCATTTTTTCATAAATGCTGTATAAATGTTTTTCCCTACCGACGGTTCTGCCCGGCAGGTCTTCTCTTTCAAGGCATGCCTCAAGCGAGGTCTGAATCTGGGAAACTATTTCCTTGCGGTTGCCCCGCTCACTTCGCACGGCAGCCTGTATACGGCGTGCCCGCATGGGGTAGAGAGCCTCGAATCCAAGCTCCTCAAACTCAACGCGGACAGTATTCATGCCCAGCCGCGTTGCAATAGGCGAGTAGATATCCAGCGTTTCGCGGGCTATACGGCGACGCTTTTCCGGTGTCAGCACATTCAGCGTCCGCATATTATGGAGACGGTCGGCAATTTTAACCAGAATAACCCGCAGGTCTTTGGCCATCGCCATTGCCATTTTTTGAAAATTTTCAGCCTGGGCTTCGGCTCGACTGCTAAAAGTGATTTTGTTGAGCTTGCTCACGCCATCGACAAGATCAGCAACGGTATTGCCAAATTGGCTCTTGATGGCGGTCTTGGTAATTCCGGTATCTTCGATAACATCGTGCAACATGGCAGCCATCAAGCTCTGATGGTCCATATGCATTTTACTGAGAATCCCCGCCACGGCGAGAGGGTGAGTTACATAGGCATTGCCGCTACGACGAACCTGCCCGTCATGGGCCTGTTCAGCAAAATAATAAGCGCGGCGGACATTATTTACCTGGTCGTTTCCCAAATAACCGGAAAGATCTGCGGCCAGCGAGTCGATTGATTCTTCAGATAAGGTTTGCAACCCTCGACTCCCTGATTTTTAGGTTTCGGCAGAGGGCTGTTCTTCCTGCTGCACTTCCGTCTCTTCTTCGCCTTCTTCCGTAGTTTCCAACGCGATATTGGGTTTTGCCACAAGAATACTTGCATCAACCAGGCCATCGGCAATTTCCCGCAAAGCAATCACCGTGGGCTTGTCATTATCCACAGGCAAAAGCGGGTCCTTCCCTTCAATCTGAATCTGGCGGGCACGCTTGCTGGAAACCATGACCAGCTCAAATCGATTGTCTACCTTGTCCAGACAATCCTCAACGGTAATTCTAGCCATAAATACACCTGTAATTGTGGATCTGTTAAATCATTGATATGCATAAAGGAACCCGCAATTTTACTGAATTTCTATGGAAAATGCAGTTACTAATTTAAAAACTTCAGGAATCTGAGGGGGAGTCTTGGTGGGTTAATTCATCCAAAAGCCGGTTCTGCTCGAGCTGCTGGCGGGATTGCGTCAGCCCGCGAGCCCGGATGATCGCCTGCAAATCGGCAAGAGCCGTGTCGAAATCGTCGTTCACCACAACAAAATCGGTCTCGGCCACATGGGAGATATCGTCCACAGCGTGTTGCATCCGGCGTGCTATTGTATCTTCTCCATCCTGGCCACGTTCGGTCAGGCGCTGGTAAAGACTTTCAATCGACGGCGGTAGGATGAAAATAGTACAGGCTTCAGGAATAAGGTTTCTAACTTGCTCCGCTCCCTGCCAGTCTATTTCTAATATAGTGTCTACTCCGGCCTGCAGGGTTTCATCAACCTGCTGCTGGGAAGTTCCATAGTGGTATCCATAGACTTCAGCACTCTCGAGAAATTTTCCTTCGCGTAACATAGCCATAAATTCATCCTGGCTAACAAAGTGATAATTGACCCCATTTTCTTCGCCGGGCCGTAAAGGCCTTGTTGTGTGAGACACAGAGACGTGGATATTTTCCTTTCCAATCGGTGCGACAAGGGCATCGACCAAAGTGGTTTTGCCTGCACCAGAGGGCGCAGTTATGATAAACAATGTGCCTTTAGGCATCGGCCGTAGGTCTCCTGCTGATCACTATTCAATATTTTGTATCTGTTCGCGCATCTGCTCAATTAGTACTTTCAACTCCACGGCATTTAGCGTCGTATCCGCAACAATCGATTTTGAGGATAAAGTATTCGCCTCTCGATTAAGCTCCTGCATAAGAAAATCAAGGCGACGGCCCGTCTGGCCAGACAGGGAAAGTACGCGTCCTACTTCTTTCAAATGGGCATCCAGCCGGACGAGCTCTTCATCGACATCTGCCTTCTGTGCCAAAATTGCAACTTCCTGCTCTAATCGAACGGGTTCTAATTCTGCTTTAAAGTCTTCAAGTCGAAGCAAAAGATTCTGTTTCTGGTTAGCAAGGATAGTCGGCATATTTTCTCTTACCGAGGCTACTATTTCACGGATCGATTGCAGCCGCTTTTCAATAACCCCTTTCAGCTCCTTCCCTTCGCGCTTGCGATTACTCATTAAATCGGTAAGAGCAATTTGAAACAATTCGAATGCATGCTTTTCAATAGTCGCCACATCAGTTTCCTTGTCCTCCAATACGCCAGGCCATTTGAGAATCTCCATTTGGCTTATTGGTGCAGCTTCGATTGCCAAAGATTTCAATTCGTTGCTAACAGTCACTAATTGGTCTATGAGGCTTCGATTCAGACTTAAATCTGCATTGCGAATATCACCAGGATGGAAGCGTAATTGACATTCGACCTTCCCGCGGTTTAATTTTTTTCGAATGTGCTCTCGAATTGGCGTTTCAAGAGCTCTGAATGACTCAGGCAATCTCAAACTGGTTTCCAGGTAGCGGTGGTTAACCGAACGAATTTCCCAGACAAGGGAACCCCAGTCTTCTTCCAATTGCTGCCGTGAAAAGGCAGTCATACTTGATAACATATCTGCAGGTCCTGAATTGAGTATTCACTATTTTAGCGCAATCGCAAATTAATCTCAGTTACTTTGAGCCACTCGCTATAGGGTTAAAATTCGCGCATAATTGCTACTACGCAGCACAGTTCATTGTGGAAGCTCTTATGTCCCAACAGATTCGGCCCAGTGGCAGGACACCAGATCAACTTCGAACGATTCGACTTAGCAAAAATTATACTAAATATGCGGAAGGTTCAGTACTTGTTGAATTCGGCGACACCAAAGTCCTGTGCAACGCCAGCGTTGAGGAGTCAGTTCCCCGTTTTCTAAAAGGCTGCGGAAAAGGGTGGGTAACGGCAGAGTATGGCATGTTGCCACGGTCAACTGGCAGCCGCATGGACCGGGAAGCGGCAAGGGGCAAGCAATCTGGTCGCAGTCTGGAGATTCAGCGCCTCATCGGCCGCTCCCTGAGAGCAGCAGTAGATCTCGATGCGCTGGGCGAGCACACTATCAAAGTTGATTGCGATGTAATTCAGGCCGATGGTGGGACCCGTACGGCTTCCATTACAGGTGGTTGTGTGGCTCTGATGGATGCTATCCAGACAATGTTAAATAAACAGCAGTTAAAACAAAACCCGATTAAGCAATTGGTAGCGTCAGTATCGGTCGGAATTTACCAGGGGCAAGCTGTGCTTGACCTCGATTATGCTGAAGACTCGAATGCTGAAACTGACATGAACGTGGTGATGAACGAAGGCGGGGGGTTTATCGAATTGCAGGGCACCGGGGAAGATGGGGATTTTAGTGAGCAGCAATTGGCGGACATGATACAGCTCGCCAAACAGGGTATTGCAGAAATAATCTCGAATCAAAAGCAAATACTGGGGAATCTCTAATTAGTTTGAGGCTCCCTGATATGTAGAATGTGTGGTGTTCTTATGGAGGAGCGGCCCGGTGCAGGATTTTAGATCCCGATTTATCAAATTTGTAATCGACAACAAGATTTTGTGCTTCGGCAATTTTACGCTCAAGTCAGGACGCACCAGTCCCTACTTCTTCAATTCCGGACTATTTAACACCGGCAAAAAAGTTTCCTTTCTTGCCAAATCCTATGCTGATGCAATAGTGGCGTCAAAGCTGGATTTTGATGTGCTATTCGGACCGGCATACAAGGGCATACCCCTCGTTTCATCAACAGTAATGGCATTGGCAAATGAGCATGATGTTGATAAGCCATTCTGCTTCAATCGCAAAGAAGCAAAAGATCACGGCGAGGGGGGCCTGATCGTTGGCTCTGCCCTGGAAGGCAAGGCATTAATAGTAGATGATGTAATCACCGCAGGCACGGCAATTAGAGAAGCGGCTGAAATCATAGCGGCCAGTGGCGCAATTCTCAGCGGAATAATTGTCGCTGTTGATAGACAGGAAAAAGGCGAAGGAGAAATATCGGCAATACAGGAAGTCGAAAACACGTATCAGATCAAGGTGACTAGCATTGTTTGTCTTGATGACATCATTAGTTATCTAAGAGAGTCCGGGAATGCAGAATTAAATAGTCATCTCGATGACGTGGTAGCGTATCGAGAAAAGTATGGCGTATGATTATGCTGTGTAGGGAGCGAGCAGGTTGGCTTCCAGATAACCCCATTGAGTCTCCCAGTTTTCAATGGGAGACATTTGAAATTCACTTCTCACGAATTGTGCCAGGCGGCCCTCACAGGAGGCCAGCAGAAGATTGGCTAATGTAGCGGGAGAAACGGGGGGTTTGAGATTTTCACGGATTTGGGCTTCACGCAGTATTTGCTTTAGCTGTGATTCGACTCGGCCAAAGAACTGGGCAATGCGTGCTCTCAAGCGTTCGGTTTCACCGGCGAGGGCGTCTCCGGTGAGAAGCCTGGTCATGCCCGGGTTTTTATCGGCGAAGGTGAGCAGTAGAGTAAGAATTTTTTCACACCGTATCGCCGCACTCTCTTCCTCCTGTATTATCCGGGTTATGCGCGAAAAGAGCGTATCCTCAATAAATTTGATAAGGCCTTCAAATATTCTTGCCTTGCTTGGGAAGTGTCTGTAAAGAGCGGCTTCTGATACACCTACTTCGCGGGCAAGCGCCGCAGTGGTAATTCGCTCGCCCGGAGAATTTTCCAACATGCGAGCCAAAGCCTGCAGTATCTGGTCTTTGCGCGAAAATTTGTTTGTGCCTGCCATCATGGAATAAGTCTATGAACCAGAGGGTCCGGAGTATTACTTCTTTTCAATACCATGTTTCGTAATGAGTGTGCCCACGCCTTCGTCGGTAAATATTTCCAGTAGCACCGCATGTTCAACCCGGCCGTCTATAATATGAGCACTCTGAACTCCGCCGTTCACCGCACGAAGCGCACATTCGACTTTTGGCAACATGCCTCCATCTATAATCTTATCGGCAACTAGCGACTCAACTTGTTTGGTACTTAGCCCGGTTAAAATATTTTCCTTCTCATCCTGGATGCCAGCGATATTGGTTAACAGTATANGTTTTTCAGCCCCCAAGACCCTGGCTATTTCCCCGGCGACAGAATCGGCGTTTATGTTATAGCTGCCGCCCTTTTCGTCAGCACCTATAGGGGCAATGACGGGAATAAAATCACTTGCTGTCATCACATCCAGAACTTCAGTATTGATGCTGGCAACCTGACCTACCTGGCCAATATCAATTTCTTCGTGATCGATCTCTTCACCTTGCTTTTTAACCTTAAGCCTTTTCGCTCTAATCAGGCCAGCGTCTTTTCCGCTAATACCGACAGCTTTGCCCTGATTTTTATTGAGCAAACTTACAATTTCCTTGTTTACCAATCCACCCAAAACCATTTCAACTACATCCATGGTCTGGCTATCTGTAACCCGCATACCCGCCACGAAGTTGGACTCTATATTAAGCTCTTCGAGGACTTTGCCAATTTGTGGCCCACCGCCGTGGACTATGATGGGATTTATCCCGACCAGCTTCATCAATACAATGTCCCGGGCGAAACTCTGTTTTAGCGCTTCATCGACCATGGCATTGCCGCCATATTTAACCACAATAGTCCGGCCGGTAAATTTCTGGATATAGGGCAGCGCTTCGGTGAGTACCTTGGCTATATTTTTTGCACTGTCAAGACGTAATGACATAGCTAATCCGGGCTGGGTGTAAATTTTTATGAGCCTGTCAGTTCTGGGCAACAGGCAAGATCAGGCCGATGCCGTTGATATTAGAAGTCTACCACTAAGGTTTTATCTGCGGTGAGTAATAAAGCTTTAAATTCCGCTTTAAGTGCAAGCAATCTTTCAGCAGAGTTTGCCTCAAACCGAAGCAAGAGGGCGGGACTCGTATTCGACGCCCTTATCAGTCCCCATCCATCATTGAAATCTGCTCTGATAGCATCGAGATAGCTTATCGATGCATCATTGAAACAGGCTAACTCTATAATGCGCGCCATAAGTGCAAATTTTTACTCTTCATTCACCAAAATTTTGATTTCCGGTGTAGTAAATGCAGAAGGCAGGCGGGCGAACTGTGCTTCGACCGATTGAGTGCTCTTGCTCAAAATCTCCAGTAATCGTGCGGCAGTATACAGGCCATCATCAAATCCAAACCAGCGGTCCTTGATGAAAATATGTGCTGCAAACTCACCTCCCAGGGGGGCACTGGTTTCCTGCATGCGCTGCTTCATGAAAGAATGGCCGCTTCTGTTCATAACCGGAATACCGCCACAATCCTGGATAGTTTGCGCCAGGCGACGGCTACACTTCACATCGAATATTATCGGCTTACCCGGGTATTTGGGAATTATGTCTCTGGCTAATAACATCAGCATCTGGTCAGCGTCTACAAATTGACCTTCATTGGTGATGATTCCCAGCCGGTCTCCATCGCCATCGAATGCCACGCCGATGTCTGCTTCCTCAGATATTACAGCCCTGGCCAATTGGTCCAGATTGCTGACCACTGTTGGATCGGGGTGATGGTTCGGAAAATTCCCATCCACCTCACAGAATAATTGGACAACTTCAAATCCCATTGCTTCGAAAAAACGCGGGGCAATTATTCCTGCCACCGCATTGCCACAGCCTACGACCAGTTTCAATTTCCGCGCTAGCCTTATATCACCAGCTATTTTTTCAATGTACTGATCTCTAACGTCAAATTTGTGCTCTGTACCTGCCCCGACAACAAAGCTACCTTTCTCTGCCCGATGTCGAATAGCCTGAATCTGGCTGGCGGCGAGACAGGACTGGCGAAACACTATTTTGAGGCCATTATAATTAGCCGGGTTGTGGCTGGCTGTTAACATCACGCCGGAGTCGCAATTCAATGTATGCGTGGCAAAGTAAAGAAGTGGGGTGGGGATCAGGCCCAGATTGACTATATTGCAGCCGGTGGAAAGAATCCCGTCTATCAGGTACTTCGACAATTCAGGGCTTGAGAGGCGCCCGTCAAAGCCAATAAGCAGGCAGTCGATCCCCAATTCGAGAGCCTCCGTTCCAATCGCCTTGCTGATAAGGGTTACGCTTGCCTCGTTTAGTTCGCTGCCATAAATACCGCGAATATCGTACGCTCTGAAAATTCCTGCGGTTATATTCGCTGTTGGTTGTTGGATGATGTCTTCCTGACTTGTGGACATAGGTGCCGTTTTTGCTCCATGCATGATTGATTAGCCTAAGCTGAGTTGCTGGCACTACTCTTCGGCGGGATTATTTTTGCTCAATTGATCTGCAATAAGCCGAAGCATTTGCCTGGCGACAGCACTCTTGTTTCCGGGACCCAGATCCTGCTGGGAGTTTGCTTGAATAGCTGTAACCGCAATGCTATCGCTGTTAAAGGTCTCTACCGCGTTGTTTGCAAATAGCAGGTCAAGCTTCTTCTTGACCAGCTTTTGGCGGCCATGCTCTGCAATAGCGGTTGTTTCTGCTGCGAAACCTACCATAAATGGCCGATTTTCCTGGCTGGCAATCTCACTGATGACATCCGGATTTTTCACCAGCGATATTTGCACCTGATCAGACAGCTTCTTGATCTTTTCCGCTGCGACTTCATCGGGGCGATAGTCGGCAATCGCGGCGACGCCAATGAAAACATCACAATCAGTACAGGCCAGCAAACAGGCCTGCAACATCTCCTCGGCACTTTCCACATCGACTGATTGCAGTCGCTCGGGCACAGGAAGCGAAACCGGGCCGCTGATCAGGGTAACTCGTGCCCCTTCCGCCACTGCTTCGTTAGCCAACGCATAAGCCATTTTTCCAGAGCTGTGATTGCTGATAAATCGCACCGGGTCGATTGCTTCCCGAGTCGGGCCACCATTAATGACAATCTTCAAACCGGCCAGGGACCCGGTCTCAAACAGGTCGGCACAGCTATGCAATAATTGTTCAGGTTCGAGCATTCTCCCCGGGCCGACGTCGCCACAGGCCTGATCCCCGATCCCGGGACCGAAGACGGAAATTTTGCGTTCAGTTATCAGGCTCAGGTTGGCCTGGGTGCCGAGATCTGCCCACATGGCTTGATTCATGGCGGGGGCTACCGCGATGGGGGCCGAGCAGGCCAGTACCACCGTGCTTAACAGGTCATCTGCCTGACCGTGGGCTAACTTGGCAATAAAATCAGCAGTTGCTGGCGCAATTAACACCAGATCCGCCCATCTGGCCAGTTCTATATGGCCCATCGCACCTTCCGCCTCGGCATCCAACAAATCTAGATATACCCGCCTGCCCGAAAGGGCTTGCAGGGTCAGCGGAGTGACAAACTCCTGGGCCGCTCGGGTCATAACAACGCTTACTTCAGCTCCCGCTTTGACAAACAAACGCGCCAACTCAGCACATTTATAGGCAGCAATACCGCCGGTAATGCCAAGCAAGATTCGTTTGTTAGAGAGGCTTTTCATAAAAACTGTGGAAATACCAGGCTAGCCTAGCAGTTAGCCGCTGGATTCGCAATTTGCCGTCTGATTTAGGCTTTCTTCGCAGAATGTCTATTATTTGAGTGAGAGCGATGAAGGACAAACACAAGGGAGTCTCTACATGACAATCGCGGACTGGCCAATGTCGGAACAACCCAGAGAACGGCTGCTTTCCAACGGTGCCGCCAGTTTGTCGGATGCCGAGTTATTGGCTATTCTATTGCGCACAGGAACCAGGGGCTGCACGGCAGTAGATCTGGCCAGAAGCCTGTTAAACAGATTTGGTAGCCTGGCTGGCGTACTGGCGGCTAATTGTGATGACTTCTGTGCCAATAATGGCCTGGGGCCAGGCAAATTCGCCTTATTTCAGGCTGTGCAGGAACTGTCCCAAAGACAGATGCTGGAATCGCTCAAACAGCAAGACGTTCTCACCAGTTCCCATACCACCCGAGATTATCTGAGGGCCAAGTTCAGGCATTACGAGAACGAGGTGTTTAGTTGTTTGTATCTGGACAATCAGCATCATATTCTCAAGCTGGAAGAGCTATTCAGAGGCACCATCGATGGAGCGGCAGTCTACCCGCGCGAGGTGGTTAAACGCTGTTTGTCATATAACGCAGCAGCTATAATATTTGCTCACAATCATCCTTCCGGCATTGCCGAACCGAGCCAGGCCGATATTGCTATAACGAAGAAGTTGCAAGCCGCGTTACAGACCATCGATGTGCGGGTTTTGGATCACTTCGTTATCGGCGATTCCCAGGTGGTTTCGTTTGCCGAGCGTAACTTGCTGTAGGTGTGAAGAACGCAGTTGCTGTTACTTTGTCACAGCAGCTCAATCGATTTGTGATAATAGCCGGCAGGGTGCAATTCTTGCTATTCCCGACCTGTTCTGGTATAAAACGCAGCTCTTTTTTGACCCCTTAGATTGTTGTAGGCGGTTTTACATAAAATTGTCAAAGCAAAGAATATACGAGGCGATATAATGTCCAGGATTTGCATGGTAACCGGGAAAAAACCGGTTACGGGGAACAATGTTTCTCACGCACAAAACAAAACCAGACGGATTTTTTCTCCCAATATCCATAAACATCGGTTTTGGGTCGAATCCGAGAAGCGGTTTGTGAAGCTACGAGTTTCCGCCAAGGGAATGCGCATCATTGACAAATTGGGTATTGATGCTGTCCTGGTAGACATAAGAAATAACGGGATTCGGGTTTAGCTCTGGCTAAACCGGAACAGGTGATCAAAGATGCGAGACAAAATTAAGCTGGTTTCAACGGCCAAGACGGGCCATTTCTACACAACTGACAAGAACAAGCGCACCACGCCAGACAAGCTTGAAGTTATGAAATACGACCCGGTAGTGCGTAAACACGTGCTCTACAAAGAATCAAAAATCAAGTAAGCCTCGCCTTGGGGTACTATTTTGCCTTGCTAAGCTTTTTGGCCAGGCGCTGAGTTGTTGCCAACAGCTTGGGACTTTCTTCGAATTCCTTTTTCAATTTTCCCACGGTCGTGGACACTGTTCCATAACGCTTTAGTTTGAACAGCTTTGCGATGGACTGCAGAGTTACGGCGGACAATTCCTGACACAGATACATTGCTACCCAACGAGGAAGATTTTTAGAGCCAGGCCCTCTTGCTGCCTTGTAAATACTTGCCTCAGAAACTTTAAACTGCTGCGCCACGGCGGAGATTATTTGTTTGCATGACGGCCGCCACCTGGCTTTGGCCCCGCGGGAGACGCCCCGCACTTTCGTCGCGGATTTTTTCTTCCGGGCTTTATTGCGGAATTTGTCATCTCCCATTATCGAAGAGAGGGTTTTCTTGCCGTAAAAATGGGCCAGGTCGTCATCAACGCCTGCCGCGACGAACTTCTTGTAGAACAATGGTCTTTTCGCTACGGTAGTTTTTAGCGATCGCAAGGTATCGTCCCGATTAAACCACACCGGGGGCTTGGCCTTGCGAGTGAAATAAGAATAACTGGACCAGGGATAGCTGGCGAGTTCAGATGCTTTTGCTCTGGTATGGATATATCGCGACAAAGGCAGGAGATATTTGTCAGCCTGTACCAGTACGGCCTTATAGCGTCCTCGGAAAAGTGAGCCATCCGTTTTTTTCAGGCGTTGGTATTGCTGTGTATACAAACCATCAATCTGGCGCATAAAGCGGCTTAAATTAGCTTCAGGGGTTTTGATGACCAGATGATATCGGTCTCGTAGAAGACAATAGGCATGAACTTCCACATTCAATCGAGAGCAGGTTTCGCCGAGTCCATTTAGGAACGCTTCGAAGTACCTGCCGGAAGGGAAAACTCTTTGCTTTCCCAGTCCGTAATTGGACACATGATATAAGGCGTCCGGATATTCTATACGTAGCGGTCTGGCCATTGTTTCTTCTCTTTTTATTATCAAGTAATTGATAGAATTAGAGCTGACCCTATTACGGATCAAGGCGTATAGTCAACTTAATTAAGGGGGCGCGTCAACACTGGTGAATTTTAACGCCAGGAAACCGTTGTAATGTAGACAGTGAGAGGAAAAAGTACTGTTGTGTCACTGTGACAGTAAGGTTTTTGCTGCTTGATTCGGCGCACACAATTTCCTGATTCGATCGCATCACTTGCCATTTTGTGCGGTAACGACGACACGTTTTGGAGCCGGGAGATTTTCAATAGTCAGGGATTTGTATTCTGATTGAATTGAGTCACTTAGACTTTCGAAGGGCATCCAGAGTGATTTCCTCTGCTCGTTTTCAGTGGTTACCGATTCGTCGACAACCCGAACCTCACAGTACCCACACTTTTTCAGCCAGCCGATAATTGTCTTTATGCTGGGAATAAACCAGACATTCGACATGCGTGCATACTTTGCCTCAGGCATCAAACAATAGCCGGCACTACCGTCTACAAAGAGGCTTTCCAGTACCAGCTCACCGCCTTTTCTCAAACAGCCCCTCAATTGCAGTAGATGATCGATCGGTGACTTTCGATGATAAATTACGCCCATGGAAAAAATAGTGTCAAAAGCGTTGAGACCTGAAGGGAGTTGTTCAAGGCTGGTGGGGACCACATGGACTGGAGCTTTTGGAACAAAGTGTTTAAGCGTCAGGAACTGGATGACATAAGCAATATGTGGATCGATACCCACTACCAATTCTGCGCCCGCGCCAAGCATTCGAAAAGCGTAGTAGCCGTTGCCGCAACCTACATCCAGCACTTTGCGACCAGGTAGTGGAGAGATATGAGGGAGGATTCTATCCCACTTTAAATTTGCCTGCCATTCGGCGTCAATTTCGATGCCAAATACCGAGAACGGGCCTTTCCGCCAGGGGATCAATGATTGCAGGGTTTCTGTCAGCCGGGCATGCTGCTCGGCGGTACATTCACTCCGGTATCCCAGCGTCACAGAATTCTCAAACTCCGGACTCCCGGCCTGTAAAGGAGGCAGTGAGCTCAGAAGCTGTTGCCAGCGCGGCAGGTCTCCGTGGTTAATTTGCGATAAAAAAGACTCAGTTAGCACCTGTTCCAGCCGCTCTAGTGCGGTTCCCTTGATAGCGGCTCTGAGTGTGTCGTAGTTCATTAGGCACTCTTCTTGATGGCCACCAGGGAGGCAAAATTGAAGCATTGAAACCAGACATCAACCGCGTCAAAGCCGATATCTTTGAGCCTGTTTTTGTGAGTAGCAATGGATTCTGGCACAAGAATATTTTCCAGAGCAGTCCGTTTCTGACTGATCTCTAATGCGGAATAACCCTTGCTTTTCTTAAAGCCTTCGTGCATCTCGATAAAAAGCGCGTTCAGACTCGGATCAGGAAACTTAATCTTTTCTGACATGAGCAGAACACCGCCAACGTTAAGCCCACTGAAGATTTTCTTAAGCAAGTCAGCTCTTTGTTCCACTGGAATGAACTGTAGTGTGAAATTAAGCACGACAACAGAAGCATCATGAATATCGGTCGCTAAAATATCTTCACAACGTAATTCGATTGATCTATTATTGCCAGGTCCGCTCGCCAAGGATTGCTCCAGCTCGGCAATCATGGGCCTGGAGCTGTCGACCGCAATAATTCTGCAGCTCTGACTGCTTAACTGCGCATCTATGGCCAAGGTTGCCGCTCCCAGCGAACACCCCAGATCATAGATGTTGCTGTGCCGCTGAATGTACTTTTCGGCGAATACAGCAATCATGGATATAATAGTGGCGTAACCAGGGACGGACCGATTAATCATGTCGTTGAATACGGGCACTACTTTATCATCGAATACGAAATCCGCATCAGAAACCTCTTTCGCGAATAGTTTGTCTTTACTATTGTTCATGAGAATCTGAAATTCCTGAAATCACTAATGGAAACGGCTGTATTCACTGGATAGTTTTTGGCGGGCCATTGCCGATCGCGTTAATCTATTGTTCCAGGGGCGCATTTGCCTTACTTTACCAATGATGCTTACATTTCCAATAGAACCATTATCCGGGAAACTATGGCACAATTAAACGCCTCACGTCTGCTGGTGGAGAACTTTCAATTACTCGAAGCTACTGGTTTAACTAAAGGTGTATTGGATTTAGCATGTGGAAGAGGGAGGAATGGGCTCTTCCTGTTACAGAGTAATATTCCCACGACATTTGCCGATAATAATCCAGCAGCGCTTCGGTATGTGTCGGTGCAAGCGGCAAAAGTGCCAGCACCAGCTGTGTGTTGGCTGGTTGATTTGGAAGATAAAAAACAGAATCCATTCGAAAGCAAATGCTTTGATGCGATACTGGTTTTTAATTATTTACATAGACCTTTGATTGAGCCTATTAAGAATGCAGTTGATAGGGGTGGTTATTTGTTCTATGAAACGTTTACGATACAGCAACGAGAAATTGGCAGACCTCAAAACCCGAACTATTTACTCAAGCCTGGCGAACTTCTCGAATTGTTAGATGGTTGGCACGTTGAGCATTATTTTGAAGGTGAGCAGGAAAACCCCAGACGTGCTATTGCAAATGTAATAGCCAGGAAGCCCTAAGCTTTATGACGAAATCTAAAATAATCCCACTTAATTTTGTCGGGAAGGGTCATCTGTCGTCGCACTATGATTGTGACATTCTGCGATCGGGGCGCAAGACACTTGCTATTCATGTAAAACACCGGAAGGTCGAAGTACGCAGTCCTTTTTATGCCAGTAAGTCTGAAATAAGAAAATTTCTGGAAAATAATAATGCTTGGATACACCAGCGGCTAAATGAAGAATCGTTGCGCTATGAAGAGTCGCTGCGTATAGAAAAGGGTAGAAAAATACTGTTCAGGGCCAGAGAACTCGAAATAGTGTTTCGTGAGGGCCGCAATCAGCGGGTGCTAATCGAAGGCGGTCAGTTCGTTATCCAGGGGCATAAACTTACAGCAGCAAAAGCAAAAGTTCAGGTGGAGGACTATCTGATCGATAAAGCTAGTGAGTACTTACTTCCTCGAGCACAGGCGCTTGCCGTGCATCTTGGCGTGAATAAGAGGCTCAAAGAAATTAAACTGAGAAAGACCAAATCGAAATGGGGGCATTGCACTTCGGCTGGAATAATACAATTTAACTGGCTAATCATGCTGGCACCGTTCGCTATAATCGATTACATGATTACGCATGAGGTCTGCCACCTTATCTACATGGATCATTCAAGGAGGTATTGGGAACTGATAGATTCAATCTGCCCGAACTCAGAAGCCTACGTATCCTGGTTGAAAGAGCATGAGCACAGGCTCTGGTTCTAGTGGGCGATCTCGATCATCCAGCCAGTGCTCGGAGTTCATTTTTTCCTCAGCAAGGATGGATAATTGAGAAAGCTCCCCCTCAATTCCTTTTGGCAAATAGCAAATCCCAGACGCCGTGCCCCAATTCGCGACCCCGGTTCTCGACTTTTGTCTCTGGCCGAACAGGATTACTCCAGTAGCAATGCTCCCCTTCACAATTCAGCAACTGGCTATTCGATTGCAAGACCACCATCATGTGTTCAGCATAGGCCTGCCAATCCGTGGCAAGGTGAATAGCCCCGCCCACCTCCAATTTGTTGACCAGCAGGGCGACAAACTCTGACTGTATTAATCTGCGTTTATGGTGGCGCTTCTTTGGCCATGGATCTGGAAAGAAAATTTGTACCTGTTGAACTGAATCATCTTGAAGACAAACCGATAGTACTTCCCTGGCATCATGGCATACCAACTTGATATTGCGCAGGTCGCGGTCTGCAATTCCCTGCAGTATTTTGCCAATGCCCGGTTTGTGAACATCAATGCCTAAATAGTTTTGTTGCGGGTTGTCACCCGCCATCTCCAGTAAGGAATCACCCATACCGAAGCCGATTTCCACTATTAGTTTGTTATCCTGCTCAAATGCCGAGTCGAGCTGAAAAAGTTCATTTTGAAATTCCAGGACGTAGAGGCCCCAGTAGTCGTCCAATGCTTTTCGCTGGGATCTGGTGAGCCGACCGCTGCGAATTACATAGCTGCGAATGGGGCGTTTGCTGTTTCTGGTCGCTTCAGTTTGCACTGGGAGATGTCAGCTGCTGGTCAAAAAAAGGTTCCATCAATAGGAGAAGAGGCGCTAGCGTACAAACGCTTTTGCATACGCCCGGCAAGAAAGGCTTCGCGCCCGGCTTCAACAGCTTTTTTCATTGCTGAGGCCATCAGCACAGGAGCTTTGGCTTCGGCTATCGCTGTATTCATTAGTACACCATCACAACCCAGTTCCATGGCAATACTGGCATCAGAAGCGGTGCCAACGCCGGCATCCACGATTATAGGAACCGAGGCATTTTCCAGAATCATGCGGATATTATAGGGATTTCGAATACCCAGCCCGGAGCCTATGGGTGCGCCGAGAGGCATGACGGCAACGCAGCCGATTTCCTCAAGTCGCATTGCAATAAGCGGGTCGTCGCTGGTGTAGACCATGACATCGAAGCCATCCTGTACCAGCGTTTCAGCGGCAGCCAGGGTTTCAGTCACATTTGGGTAGAGTGTTTTCTGGTCACCTAGCACTTCCAATTTGACAAGTTTATGGCCGTCCAATAATTCACGCGCCATGCGGCAAGTGCGGACTGCATCTTCGGCGCTATAACAGCCGGCGGTGTTGGGTAATATAGTGTACTTTTTTGCAGAAATTACATCCAGTAGATTGGGTTCATCCTGGTTCTGGCCCAGATTGACTCGCCTTAAAGCAACAGTGATCATCTCTGCCCCACTCGCTTCCAGCGCGGCCAGGTTTTCTTGAAAATCTTTGTATTTGCCACTGCCGACAATCAATCTGGATTGATAGGTAGAGCCGGCTACTTGTAAAGCCTGATTATTAATTTTCATATTCATTGCTGTCTCATGTCAGAGGTGCCTTAGGCATTAACCGCCCCCAATAGCCTGAACTATTTCTACTTCATCGCCGGCATGGAGTATTTGTTGCGAATAGCGACTTCGGGACACGATTTCCCTGTTCAATTCAATGGCAATTTTACCGCTCCCCAGTGCAAGTACTCCAATCAGGTCTTGCACGGTTGCCGCTTCATCCAGGGTCTGGTTATTGCCATTAACAACTACTTGCATCTTCGTCTCTCAGCTACCAACTACCAGTTAGCTTGCTAGTTAGGTAGTTTGGATCTTAGTAGAAACCAAATCAGGGTGCCCCAGCCAGCCAGAAAGGCAACCCCGCCCATAGTACTGATTGCTTTGCCGCAGGAAACAATAGTGACTGCTATTAAAATGACAAAAAAAGCCGCGACTATGGCGCGGCTTGCTGTTCGACAGAGAAAGTCAGGCCTCCATCATGCCTTTAATTTTATTCATCGCGTTCTTTTCCAGCTGGCGAATTCTTTCAGCGGAAATTCCATATTTGCCAGCCAGTTCGTGTAATGTTGCTTTGTCATCACATAGCCAGCGACTATTCAGAATATCCTTGCTGCGGTCATCCAGTTCAGCCAAGGCAATGTGCAGACTGCTGTTCGTAGTTTCTTCCCAATCAGCCGCTTCAACATTGCTGGCCAGATTAGAACTCTGGTCTTCCAGGTAGAAAGCCGGAGCGCGATATGCCAGATCGTCATCGCTACTGGGCTCGGCATCGAATGAAGTGTCGTACGAACTCATGCGGCCTTCCATCTGGCGAACTACTTTGGCGTCTACGCCAAGGTCCTCGGCGACGGCTTCGGTTTCATCGTTATTTAACCAGCCAAGACGCTTCTTTGAACTGCGTAAATTAAAAAACAATTTGCGTTGGGCCTTGGTTGTGGCAATTTTGACAATACGCCAGTTACGTAAAATGTATTCGTGCATTTCTGCTTTGATCCAGTGCACTGCAAAGGATACCAGCCGTACACCTACTTCCGGATTAAATCGCTTGACTGCTTTCATCAGGCCCACGTTACCTTCCTGAATAAGGTCAGCCTGTGAGAGCCCGTAACCGGAATAGGTCTTAGCCATATGCACGACGAAGCGCAAATGTGCCATTACTAATTGGCGTGCGGCATCTACGTTGTCATCATAGTAATACTGTTCGGCAAGCCCGCGCTCCCGCTCTGGCGTTAGCACAGCTATGCTGTTTACCGAGGCAATATAAGCGCTCAGGTCCCGGCCCGGAGTGGTGGGGTCGACAACTTGTAAGCTTTTTCCAATAGTCATGACAGTCTCAGCTATAACCTTATCTCTGGTAACGACGTTTACCGGGCGGTATTTTAGCATTTTTACGCTCGTTTCGCCATCCTGGGCCAATTTCCATCGGCTCAATACAAATTCCCCGACACGATGCTACCGCGAACAGCCCCAACGCACTAATATGGGGCGAAATCTGTACATTTCAAGGCTGCCAGGGAAATCGAAGCAGCGCGGGACCAAGCAATCTAAGCCATTGATATTCTTTTTATTTATGGATTTATACCGAGTAAATGCTGAATGCTGGAGAGAACAGCACCTAGCCAACCGAGGATGGCACCGGCAAGAATCATAAGAATGGCATTTACCCAACCCAATCCGCGAAGTTCAAAATTGCTGTCATAAAGACTCACTAATTCAGCCAGGGCATTATTGAAACCAGATAGTACCAGTGCCTGTAGCAGGCAGGCGATGAGTCCGCCCGCCAGACCGTAGAGTAAACCCGTATAAAGGAAAGGTCGGGCCGCGAACGAATTGGTCCCACCCACTAATTTAATAACCCGTATCTCATCTCGCCGACCTTCAATGGCCAATTTGATGGTATTCCCCACCACAAACACAACGGCCAGAGTGACTATCAAGACCAGTGCAATTGCAATCTCATCGATCAAAATAACAAGCGAGTTGAGGCGCGTCAGCCAGATGCTGTCAAGCTGCACTAATTCAACTTCAGTCATTTCCTGTAGCTGAAATGACAGGCTCTCTACAGACGCAGGCAAGGCAGATTCAGGTATCACAATAATCGATGCGGGCAGGGGGTTTATGGTCAGCGACCGCAATAGCTCCCCAAAACCGGACGAAGCGGCAAAGTCACGTAGCGCTTCGTTTTTCGAAATATACCGGGTTTGTTCGATCGCATTATATGTAAGTAAGTCTTCACTGACCTGTAAGCCTTCTTCTTCACTAACAGTATCGTGAAGGTAGAGTAAGATCTGGGAGCTGCTTTGAAACTCGTCCAGGACGGCAGATAAATTGTTACCCAGCCCGTTGAGCAATGCGGGAAGCAGTAGGGCAATAGCGATGACAAAGCTGGTCATAAGCGATGAAACCGGACTCGCCAGTAAACGCTTGCAGCTCGATTTGGCTACTTGTCTGTGGTTTTCTATGCCGACTGCAAAACCCTCTTTGGCAGACCTTCGCTTCCCCTTCATGGGCGTTCTCGCTGGGTCTGATCATCCGCGAGTTGGCCGTGATGCAAAGTCAGGACGCGGTGCTGGAGCGGTGCTATCAACGATAAATCATGGCTGGCAATCAGCAGGCTGACGCCAACCCGATTGAACTGCCCAAACAGATTCATGATCTCTGCAGACAAATCCGGGTCTAAATTACCAGTGGGCTCATCAGCCAGGATAATCTCTGGTCTGTTAACCAGTGCTCTGGCAATACCGATTCGCTGCTGTTCACCACCTGATAGTGAAGCTGGATTCAATTTTTCCTTGCGTAGCAGGTCAACCTTATCCAGAGCCGCTCTGACTCTGCGTTGGGCTTCCGAATATCTGTAGCCGCAAATTTGCAGAGGCAGTGCCACATTATCAAAAACTGTTCGGTCAAATAATAACTGATGGTCCTGAAAGACCACGCCAATCTGCCGACGGTGATAGGGAATTTGTCGCGATGAGATTTGTCTGAGATTAAGCCCGTTGACTACTATCTGACCCTGACTGGGTTTTTCTATCAACATAATCAGCTTTAGCAGTGTACTTTTGCCAGCACCAGATTTGCCGGTTATAAAAGCCATCTCCCCTTTTTCAATAGTAAAACTTAAATTGGAAAGGGCTTCTTGCCCACCGGGGTAACGCTTGCTGACATTGTCAAATTTGATCATTCTGAAAATAAGGCTGCGACGAACTGATCAGCAGCAAACGGGCGTAAGTCGTCTACCTGTTCCCCGACGCCAATAAAACGTATAGGTAACTGTAATTGTTTGGCAATAGCGAAAACTACTCCGCCCTTTGCAGTGCCGTCCAGTTTGGTGAGGATAATGCTGGAAAGATTCACCGTACTGTGAAAACTCCCGGCCTGGGCAAGTGCATTCTGACCTGTCGTGGCGTCCAGTACTAACACGATCTCATCAGGCAATCTTTCATCCAGTTTTCTTAAAACACGGACAATTTTTTCCAGTTCCATCATTAAATTGTCTTTATTATGCAATCGGCCAGCGGTATCTGCTATGAGCACATCCGCTCCCCTCGCTACGGCCGATTGATATGCATCAAAAATTACCGAAGCACTGTCGGCCCCCGTCGCCTGGGCAATGACCGGGATATCGTTGCGCTTTCCCCAAACCTGTAACTGTTCTATGGCGGCGGCGCGGAAAGTATCACCGGCAGCTAGTACTAATTTATTCCCCTGGGCCTGGAGGCGCTTGGCAAGCTTACCAATGGTTGTAGTCTTGCCAACACCATTGACACCGACCATGAGGATTACAAAGGGCTTGTTCTGAGTTGCTACGTTTAGGGGAATTGCAACCGGATCTAGCAATGAGGCTAATTCCTTTTTGAGACCATCCAGGAAATCAGCGGAATTGGACAGTTGCTTGCGACTCAGGCTGGATTTTAGATTTGCAATGACCTGATCTGTTGCCCCCAGGCCTACATCAGCCGATAACAATTGTGTCTCGATCTCATCCAGCAACTCACTGTCAATGATTTTCTCGCCTAGAATTAATTCGTTTAGCCCTTCACTCAGCGAGTTTCTGGTTAAACTCAGGCCCTGCTTCAGGCGCGCAAAAAGACCAGACTCATCGCTCACATCTTCTTCCCGTAGACCAGAGGATTTGTCGGTGGAGTTTTCTTTGGAGTCAATGGAGGACTTTTGTTTTTTCCCAAAACCAAACATAAGGAAGACTCTGTTGGATTTAAAAATGAGCCCGCTATCCTACCATTAGCGCGTAGTCTTATACACAGGCATCGGGCAATTTCCGCCCAATGCGTGTAAGCTTCTCAGACAAAATAGTAGGCTAATAAAATAGGCTATTGATAGAATGGTGTGTGGCATAACCTACAGATGGCTTATTCGTCAATTCGCCAGCGCTGATATTGACCGATAGCTAAAATGAGAACCTGACAAGTAGTGCAAAATAGCAAAGTCCGTATCATAGGAGGGAAATGGAGGAGCAGGAAATTACAATTTCCTGTTGTATCCGGAC
>PBTO01000104.1 GCA_002726595.1 Gammaproteobacteria bacterium
TAAGATGTCCGTGTTTGGAATCAGAGTGCTGCGCTCTAACAAACAGATCAAGGAGATGCGCTACGCGCACTCTTTATTAAAAGCGTTATGTCGCTTGAGAATTAAGTGATGGCCTTAGCCAAATCCTCAGGTGAGGCTCCGAGAGCAAGAAGTGATTTAACTAGCAGGTCGATTGATACTGAAGGATCACCCGCTTCCATTTTGGCCACACGGGATTGACTAGTTTTGACTAATTTGGCAACTTCAACTTGGCTAAGATTCCCTTTAGCACGACGTTCTTTGAGTGAATTACTCAAAGCATGCTTCAGTTCGATATATGCAACTTCTTCTGGTGAGAGATCCAAAAATTCATCCACTGATCCAATTTTCCAGCCCCTGATCTCGAGTCTCTTCCGCTTAGCCGCTTCCATTGTCATATTTCCTCAATCTAGTCTTACAATTTTCAATAATTGATTTAGGTGTTTTGCTAGTTTTCTTTTCAAACACTTCCATTATTACGATTGCATCAGCATCAATCCTATAGACAAGTCTCCAAATCCGATTTTCGTCGGTAATCCGCAATTCGTGGCATCTACGCCCAATAGAAGGCATAGGGCGCGAGTGTGGTATGGAAACTATGCCCCACTCTGCAATACTCTCAGCAAGTAGCCCGCTTCCATCCTGGCCGCCGAAGAAAGTGGAGGCATTTTAACCTCTCCATGGAGCCATGCAAGTGGCTTGCCCTTTGGGCTCATAGGGTGTACATTATGTCATATCCGACATACATGCAAGTGCCAGTGCCAACTGGTTTAGTCAATTTGGGCTACTGCATGAATTCTAGGAATACAAAAATGAAGAAACTAATTCTTGGGCTAATTTTTATAACCTCAACGGCAATTGGTAGTGAGAGCACATTAACCGTCGAATCTTTTTATAGTAAATCACTCGAAGGAAATCCGTTGGGTGACTCGCCGGCACAATATATTTCTATATATCTTCCACCAAACTATCACACCGACGACACTGGAAGATTCCCTGTTCTATATCTGCTACACGGAAACACAGCTACTATTTCCGGAAACATTCATGCTCCTGACGTATGGATTAGTGGCCGATTCTAGGGAATGAATCTTAAAGATTCCGTGGATTTTCTAATTCAAGAAGCCAGGATCAAGGAGATGATCATAGTCATGCCAAGTGGCAGAAATTTTCACCGTGGAAATCATTATGTTAATTCAGCGGGTACGGGCAACTGGGAAGATTTTATTGTAAAAGATCTAGTAACTTTCATAGATAGCAACTATCGAACGATTCCATCAGCAACGAACCGAGGTGTAGCAGGTCACTCTATGGGAGGAAGAGGTGCGCTATATATTGCCATGAGGAATCCTGAAACGTTCAGTGCCGTATACGGAATGAGTAGCGGTCAAATGAATTTCATCGAATCTAGCCCGCAGCAAAATTTTGAATGGTGGTCCAACGTTTACGAGTTAGAGGAACTAGATGACAGCGTTAGCGGTCTTATCAGAATGGTAGGCATGTCGGCTGCATTCTCACCCAATATTGACAATCCACCATTCTTTGTAGATTTCCCTTACAGGCCGGAGAACGGCCAGGTAATACCTAATCAGGAAACAATTCAAAAATGGTCCGCTTTTGACCCAATAGCAATGGTATCAAGCCACAAAGAAAATTTGGCTAAGCTAAAAGCAATACAGTTCGATTGCGGAACTTCAGATAGTCTTATAATCGATAATCAAAAGTTTTCGGAACTTCTAACGGAGGCAGGAATAAACCATACATATTTGGAATATGATGGGAACCATGGAAATCGCATAAGAGAGCGAATCGAAAATTATGTATTGCCCTTTTTCTCTGAAGTGTTNGGCAACTGATTTAAAGTGCCGGAGGGATTAAATATTAATCCCTCCGGCACCTTTCCCTTCCTCCAACCGCTCGAGCGTGTTTATAGCACAAAACTTCGGCAGGATTAGAGTTTTCAAATACCCGATCAGCGACCCTGCGGGTCTGATTGGCTGGAGAGAGTATCCCGCTAGCTGGACTCGATTGTGCCCAACCTCTGTTTTTGTGATTATGCTTGGTATAGACTCAGAAATAGTATCGAACGGTAATTTATATCATTCCTACAGAGTATTTTGCTTTATAGTACCGAACGGTAATTTTAACTTGTAACAACCGAGAATTGCTGATATATTACCGATCGGTAATTTGGGATGCCTCGTGATTGTCACTAAAGCAGAACAACTATTAGCACTTACCCGTGATCGGCGAAAAAGCCTCAAACTGGAATCTCGGTCCCTGGCAGGCGTGGCGGGCGTGTCCAAAAAATTTCTGTCACAGTTAGAAAATCTCAAAGTAAGCGTTGAGCTCGACAGCTTAATCAAGGTTACGCACTCTCTGGGGCTTTTAATCCCGGTACTTGATGACCCCAATACCATGGCGATGGTAATTAAGACCAGGCGTAAAGAGCTACAACTGGAACAGGCAGTGGCTGCCAGCTTGTGTAATGTCTCGCCACGCTTCCTGTCCTCGCTTGAGAACGGCAAGCCAAAGAAACGGCTCAACAAAGTGTTTGATGTGCTAAACGCGCTTGCAATTGAAGTTGAGGTAATAAGCAAATGAGTCAAATATTTGATGTGTATTTAAATGAAGATTTAGCGGGAACACTGGCCATAGATGATGTCATGCGAATGCGTTTTGCCTATAACAGCAATTACATAGACCAGGGGGGGGCGGTGATCTCCCTGACAATGCCTTTAAGTAACGATGACTATCAAGACTCGATTGTTTTCCCGTTTATTGAAAACCTGCTGCCAGAAGGCGAGGTTAGGACCTTAATTCAAAAACAGCACAAGCTCGAAGAGGGTAACTTTGAAAGGTTAATTGAATTACTGGGTGGGGACGTTGCAGGAGCCATATCCTTTCAGCGAGTTAATGAAAAACCCAGCTCTTCTATGAACGCGGATCAGCAGCCACTCGGTTTTGGAGAACTGAGTCAGCTATTGCTGAACATTCAGGACAAACCTTTTAATTTGCAAGTGGATGAGAAGGTAGGTAAACGATTGAGCCTGGCCGGGGCTCAGAATAAGCTACCGGTTATTATTGTTGATGGAGAATATTTTGAGGCAGGTAGCGCCCCAAGCACCCATATTATTAAGCCAGCTCGCAAAGACGGCAGATACCGCTCAATTGTTTATAACGAATATATTTGTATGAAGGCGGCGAAATTAGCCGGTATTAAAGTGGCCAATGTAGCGTTGGTCGCGGTCGATGATCAAGATGGAATTGAAATAGATGCCCTGGTAATAGAGCGCTATGATCGCTATGAAGAAAGTGGTGTAACTTATCGACTTCAACAAGAAGACCTCTGCCAGATTTATTCAATTGTCTCCAGTAAAAAGTACCAAGTGAGTGGTGGCCCCGGGTTCACCGAACTGTTTAGTGCTATCAGCTTATATAGTCAGATTCCCGTTGTGGATGACCTGGAAGCTCTCAGGCGTATTATTTTTAATATGGTAATCGGTAACTATGATGCTCATGGTAAGAACTTTTCATTCCTGACTGGAAAAAACGGCAACATCAACCTGAGCCCAGCCTATGACCTGGTTTCAACAGAAGCTTATGAGGATTTAGACAAAAGCTTTGCCATGTATATGGATGACCTAAACAACTTATTGGCATTGAAAACCATTAACTTTGAGCGGCTATTTGAATCCATCGGTAAAAAATATAATGCGATGCCTAAACAGCTCGCTGGTTTTTCTCGAGCAGCAATAGATGCGGTGCAAGAGGTAGTAGAAGAGTTTATTGAGGATGACTATTACCCCGCCGATATCAAAATGGCAGAGCACATCGCTGCTATCGCAAAAAACAATGGGGAGTTTTTACTCGACCTGCTTAAGTAGCCTCTCAAAACCAGGCTATCATGAAGGCTTGTGTTAACAGTAAAGAAAATTGATTTTCTTTTCATTGCCAGCGCGCTCCAGCCCGGGGCTTGAACGAATCCCGACTGTTACCACTGCGGGTTTTCTTGTTCGTATTTGAGTTTGACTTTCGGCACTCGCTATTTCGCGTCCGGGCATTGTCCGCTTTCTCCACCCGCACTTTTCGCTCACCAGAGCCATTCTTCGTATTATTCTGAGTGAGATTAGACAAAGCAAAACCTTCAGTGCTGGTGCGCTCAATTGATCGCTTTATCATACGCTCGATATCTTGCAATTGCTTTCTCTCATCACTGCTAACAAGTGATATTGCCTGCCCGATGGCACCAGCCCTACCTGTACGTCCGATGCGGTGCACATAATCTTCAGGCACATGGGGTAGATCGAAATTGATAACTGTGGCCAGTTGATCGATATCGATACCGCGGGCAGCAATGTCGGTAGCTACCAAAACCTGAACCTTGTTTTGCTTAAAATCACCCAATGCACGGGTCCACTGCGCCTGAGACTTGTTACCGTGAATCGCTACAGAAGAAATATTATCCCTGCCGAGTTTTTTTACCAGATTGTTAGCTCCATGTTTGGTACGACTAAAAACCAGGGTCTGGTCGGCATTCGATTGAAGGTATTGGCTTAACAATTCAGCCTTGTTATTTTTTTCCACCAGATAGAGTTTTTGTGAAATTGCATCAACGGTGGAATTTCTGGGTGCCACGTCAATTTCGACAGGATTGCGGCAGATGGTCTTTGCCAGCTTGCGGATCTCATTAGAAAAAGTTGCGGAAAACATCAGATTCTGCCGCTGAGCTGGTAGAAGAGCCAGAATTCGCCTGATGTCATGGATAAAACCCATGTCCAGCATGCGATCAGCTTCATCTAATACCAATATTTCAACAGCATCGAGTCTGAGCGCCTTCTGTTGATAAAGGTCCAATAATCTACCCGGTGTGGCGACCAGAATATCGACACCGCGTTTCAGGATACGCTTCTGTGGATTAATATTTACCCCGCCAAACACAACACTGGATGATAGATTCTCGTTAGTTCCGTAAGTATGGATGTTGTCCTGAACCTGTGCGGCAAGTTCACGCGTAGGTGTAATTACCAGTGCCTTTATGCTGGGGGTTTTGCTGCGATATTCCTCACTTAACAGTTGCAGCAGCGGTAAAGTGAATCCGGCGGTCTTGCCTGTACCAGTTTGAGCTGCAGCCATTACATCCTTGCCATCCAGTATGACAGGAATGGCTTTTTGCTGAATTGCGGTTGCTTTTGTATAGCCTGATTTGCGCACAGCGCGCAACAGGGAATCGGTTAATCCGAGCGTGTTAAAATTCATTCTATTTCTCATTCTTTTCAATGCAATTGCATTATTACTAATTTCAAAAACGTAACGCACTATCGTGAAGCAACAGAAAGTTGCCGCATCAAACGCAATACGTTTGTCGTGTTGTGATCCCGATCTAATGATCCGGGTGCACTGTTGTGCATTCGATAGGTAGCTTTTGATGAAGGGCGCTGTAAGCAACGACAAACTCAGAAGTGAAGGTGAAGACGAGACGTCTCAAGTGACTACAATCTTATTGCAGAGAGATGACCTTATTACTAAAGATAATGCACCGTCAGCTACTTTAAACAGTGTCCAGAGGCTGACGAGGCGGCACTTTAGCACAAATTTACAGTAATTAAAGGTTTATTTTTCCAAAACGAACCGACTTCAAGCGTTGCCCCGGTTGATGTAATCGGTGTTTACTGGCCTTTACTTCAAGACTATCAATCCGTATAGGGGCCCCAAAACTCAATTCGATACTGCAGTGGATCCGCCAGGATATTCCCCCGCACGCGCGTCACTTCGTCCGCGGTTAATGGCCTGAAACCCTCCGGAAGTGTATCTGCATTAAACTCTTCGAGTATCCAGTTCATAACATCCGCCAGATCGCTATCGGACAGTGGTGCTTGTGATGCCCCCGGTACCCGTACTATATATTCACGCATCTGAGGCACACTCAGCATGCGTCCCAGCTCACCACGCAGGGTAGGCACATTCGGTGGTGAGCTAGCGCCATCCACTCTGTGACAACCGCTGCAGCTCAGCAGATAATTAATGCGCGGGCTGGCCGCGTAAAGACCGCTGCTGAAAAGCAGCAGCAAAACCGGCGTCATACGGAAAATTATTTTAACAATGCGTAAGCGCCAGCTTTCACTTTTATAATGACTACACAGGAACGCTTTCTTCATTCGTCTATCGTTCCAAGCACCAGGGAAACGGTGCAGTGATAGCTGGTGTTCTCGGTGCCGAAACACCACAACACGGTGCTGCTGTTGCTATTAAAATACACCGGCTTATCCCGTACGGTGTTATGACAATTACAACGGGAACAGGTGGCCTTGCCACAGCAATCGTTATAGGACATAAGATAGTCACGGTTATCCACCGGATTGTGACAGGTGCCAACCCAGGTAATAGGTGAAGGCTCAGACCCGGGCGGGCAGGAGGTGTAGGAACCGCCACAACAGGCACAGAGTGTCCCGCTCATGGCACAATAGCGCCAGTAATCACAGCTTTGGGGATCACCCATTTCCTGCACCGAAGACTGGGCGAACGATCGCGCTACCGGTAGCAGGGGGAATGCCGCTGCACCAGCCAGCATCATACCGAGGCGCGAGAGGAAACTGCGTCGTGACAATTTGCGCGCCAGTGCCAGACTGGTGCGACGGGCATTGTCATCAATCCAGTAGTAGGTGCGATCTATTATTCTTTCAATGTTCATGATGTTTGTTCCAGCGCTGAAGAATCGTAATCTGCATTTGCATCGTCCATTTTTGTTCCACCGATATATTCCTGCACGGTAGTAATCCCCGAGTCCATGGACTCGATCAAACTCTCCATGTGTTCCCGGGTGTTAACCAATCCTTTACTCTTTAGCGTGCCATCGCCAGCGATCAGCACGGCAAAAGGCAATTTGCTCACCTCGAAGTCCATGCCGAGTGCTTGCGAGAGCACATAGGGGTAGCNGTCTATCTTAAGGTCCTTCACATAGGACTTGTGCTGCTCAAGATCATCACCATCGCTGGCAAATAAAAGTTGCATTCGACCCCTCTCGGAATTCACCAGGGACCTTGCGGTTGGCACCAGTGTCTTACACACAGGGCAAGTTGGGGAGATAAACAGGATAAACGTGGCGACGGCAGAGTCACTGGCACCGCCGATTACTAACGAGCTGCCATCGATAGCGGTCAGCGAAAGTTCTTTAGTGAGCTCTCCCACCTTGGGCCCTGAGGTTGGCAGCAAAGCACCGGCCGGCGCTACCCGTTCATGCAGGATACCCACCTGGCGCGTCAGGGCAAATACCAACAGGGCCAGCACGATAACGACGAGCCATAAAATAATATTAGATACTACCAGGGCTTCAAGCATGGGAATCCTCCACCGTAGTGCCTTTTGCGGCAGCGCTTTCTATCGCAGGTTTTCTCCAGGCACCGATGGCGTTGTTATTTGCCAGCAATTGATTAAATGAGCCATATAACAAAACTAATGCAACAAGCGCCGTAGCAAGACTTAGGTAATCCATTAAAACCAACTCGCGTGCAACGGGAGGTATGACCGTAATCATGGCAGCCAGGATTAACAATACATTGCGCACCAGCAAGCCACTGGACAATTGCTGAATGCCGCTCGAACTCATTGCCCTGCTGCCAGACCTTGTCAATGATGAAAAGCCGCAACCACAGTCGATATAGCTGCGACCGCGAATCAGGTTGATGGCAATAGCCATAGTATAGGCCGTTAACAACATGGCACTTAATACAGAGACTGCTTCTATTGGCAGCGATAACAGGCCGGATAACAACCAGCTAATTCCCAATAAAACCTCGATCGCTGGTATTAGATTAGCCAACACACCAAGCATTCTTCCAGGCAGGATCTGGTAGGCATCCAGTATGCCCAGAAACTCCGCTTTGTTATTGAATTTATGTATTGCTGCGGTGAGAAACAACAACGCAAAACCAACCGAGATTATTTGCAGTAGCAACGGATCAAGCATTAGAAATCTTCAAACATAGATGCGCCAGGGGTTCGAATCGAACGCTCGTGGACCAGGGTCAGGGCATCATAGACATGGGTGTCGCCCTCATCATCGGCGATAATTAACTTTGGCTCATTTTCCTGGGTCACCATCAGGCTTCGTGCGGGCACTTCCAGCTCCAGTCGATGCACTCGGCGCTGGGTTTCCACATCCATGACCCAGATCTCCTCACCGGGTTCGTGATGGGTATCAACCTCACCCTCGTGCATGGCGACGTACAGTAGTCCCAGTTCCTGGTGGGCGCTGATAAACTCACCCCCACCGGGCCGCCAGCCTTCTTCATCATCCGACATCAGGGGCCAGCCCTCGCCAATATTAATTTCTTCGCCTGAGGTGGATACTTCGAAGATAGTTCCGCCATGGGTGACCAGGAACCAGCCATCGGCACTGCGGGCAGTGCGATCGAACACCGCATCGTCCTGCACGTTGAAAAATACCTCACTGCGAGCTCGATTCTGCTCGAAGCCGCTGAGATCCAGCTGGATCAGCTGCAGCGTGCCATCGCCGCACACCTGCAAAAAATCGCTGTCTGCCACCGGCATGATTATGGCACAACCCGGTGTGGAGACTTCGTAGATAAAAACCCGGTCCTGCACATCGACAATTGTGACTGAGTGCCCGGGATTCATATTATGTACTGCCAGATGGCGGCCATTATTCATCAGGCCAAGATGATTGCGTACCCCCAGCCGCGCCATGTGATTAGGAATGACCACCTCGGCAATCGGGCTGAGATTTTCAAAATCATAGATTGCCACGATATCGGTGCGCTCTCCGTAGACACCCCGTGAAACATAGGACTCGGCCGCATAGAATTCACCGCGTGGACGCCACATGGTCACTGCAGGTGTACGGCGGGAAAGTGATAACAAGCCCTGCATCTCACCGGTGGTAGCATCGAAGATATAACCGCCGTTGCCAGTCTTGGAGATAAACCAGTTTTCGCCTGGTTCGGGCATGGTTTCCTGGGAAATCTCTTCCGGGGTGATCTGTGCCGAAGCCAGCGGCATAACCAGCATGAGGCTCACCGCCAGCGGGATAATGAAGCGCATTATTATTCTCCTCAGATCCATCGGTCGTTGGTCTCTTTGGCAAAACCTTAACAATAATTGGCTCAGGAGTAAATTAAGGATGGAATTAGGGTATTTTTTTTGAAGGCGGCTGCGTTGCCAGGCCCTATTGTCGTTCGATTCTTACAACAATCCATTCCAACAAAAGATAGACTTAACTCAATATATTGTGGAGATACATCGGCCACCATTACCCTGATCTGCTTGTTTCTGGTGGCACTGGCATTGGCAGGTGCAGAGAAATATTGCTGTCCAAAGTCAGGCCTTGGGCTAAAATCGATCAGAATAATCAGAGACCAGAGGAATCTGTTAATGGCCAATAAATATCCCCTGGCGGACAGGCTTCATGCCGATACTCATGCGGTAGAGAACCAGCCTCCGGCACTGAACGACAGCAATTCCTATCTCACCGATTTGGCACTGATGGAGGCGGTGCAGCGCGAAGGCGGGGCCTGGGCCCGGGAAATGCTGGAACGTGGCGGTGAATATTACGGTAGTGCAGAAGCAATTGAGCTGGGCGAGCAGGCCAATCGAAATAAACCCGAACTGATAAGCCACGATCACTATGGCAATCGCATCGATGAGGTGGCTTACCATCCGGCCTACCACTGCCTGATGGCCCATGCCATAGAAAATGAACTGCATTCCCTGCCCTGGATAAGGCCTGAAGAAGGCGCGCACGTTGTACGTGCAGCGCAGGTTTACATGCTATACCAGGCAGAGGCGGGACACTGTTGTCCCCTAACCATGAGCTTCGCTGGAATTCCAACGCTGCAACTCGAAGCCAAAGTCGCCGAGGAATGGGTACCCAAAATCACCAATGGGGTATATGACCCGGGCAACAGCCATTACGCCACCAAGGGTGGCTACACCATCGGCATGGGCATGACGGAAATACAGGGCGGCAGCGATGTGCGCAGCAATACCACCCAGGCCCATGCCATCGGCCAGCACGGCTCGGGCGAGGCCTATGAACTGGTGGGACACAAGTTCTTTGTGTCGGCACCCATGAGTGATGCGTTTCTGATGCTGGCCCAGGCTGATGCAGGTATTTCCTGCTTTCTGGTGCCACGATGGCGTCCCGATGGCAGTAGAAACCCGCTGCAGCTTATTCGTTTAAAAGACAAGATGGGCAATGTCTCCAATGCGTCGGCAGAAACCGAATTGCGTGGCGCTTTCGGTTGGCTGCTCGGTGATGAGGGGCGGGGCATTGCCAATATTCTGGACATGGTTTCCCTGACTCGATTCGATTGTGCGGTAGCCTCCAGTGGTGCCATGCGACAGGCGGCGGTACAGGCGATTCATCATTGCCGGCATCGGGTCGCTTTCGGCAACAAGCTGGTTCGACAGCCTTTGATGAAAAACGTGCTGGCCGACCTGGCCCTGGAGGGAGAAGCCGCCCTCGCCTTCGGCATGCGCCTGGCCCGCGCACTGGATGCAGCAAAAGACGAGACTGCCGAGCGGTCCATATCGCGACTCGGCACGGCCGTCGGTAAATTCTGGATTTGCAGACGCACACCCAATCATGCCTTTGAGGCGATGGAATGCCTGGGTGGTAGCGGTGTCATGGAAACCACGGCGATGCCCCGATTGTACAGAGAGGCGCCTGTCAACAGTATCTGGGAAGGCAGTGGCAACATCCAGTGCCTGGATGTATTGCGAGTCATTCAAGAACAGCCCGACTCACTGCAGTGCTACTTAGGCGAGGTGATGTTGGCCAAAGGGACAGATAGCAAATTCGATACCTATGTAACTCGGCTAATTAAGGATCTGGAAAATAAGGACGAGCAGGAATACAGAGCGCGCCGCATAGTAGAAGGACTGGCACTGGCCATGCAGGCCTCCCTGTTAATCAGAGCAGGTAATGATAAGGTCAGCGATGCTTTTTGTTCGACACGGCTGGGGAGCGGTAGTGGCCACATCTACGGCCTGATACCACCAGGACTCGATTGTGATGCACTGATAGAGCGTGCTTTTCNAGGCTGAGAACAACTGTATTCTGGGGAGTCAGCAAAATCAATTCTTCAGCCTTGCGGCAGCAAATCCGACAGCAAAAACTCACGCCAGAGTATGACGTGGTGTGCGATCTTGCCGCAAAAATACAACTCGATGCAGCGACCAGAAAAGAAATCTCCCGGCAATCGGCTGAACTGGTCTGTACGTCGTCAAACCATCCTGGACAAAGCTAGCCCTGATTTAAGAGACACATTAGCTCATCTGGGTTA
>PBTO01000105.1 GCA_002726595.1 Gammaproteobacteria bacterium
CCTCTGGGGATTAACGATGAGCCAAAAGTGTCTCTTATGCAATCAGGTGATTATGTCCAACTGGGGCTGACGGGGTACACAACAAGCAGAATCAACAGTAATGCCAATAGAGTGATGCGATTAATCAAGTTTTCTTCTCTGCCATGGTTTAATTGGCCTTCTAATTACTTAGACTCCGAATTCAGGCAATAGGTTAACACCACAATCTGTTTTCCGTGAAGTCGACTGCCTTTTCCAGGTCAATACCCTTGGGACTAATCAAGTACTTTAAATATGGGAAAGTCGACACTTTCAACATCGACCAACTCTCTTGCTAAATAGTCATCGAAGAAATTCCAATATGCCAGTCCATCATCGGCTTCTGCCTCAAGCAAATAGAATATCAAATTTGCCAATCGATTATCCATGGCAACATAATAGTCCCCGGCTGCAAATATTTTAGTGCCTGAACTAAATTCGCCTCGCAACAGCGAATTCTGATGATTATTCTGCACGAAATTCTGCTTTCCAATCTCCCTTACTTTAAAACTTTCCCCGCTAAACTCCGAACCCTGTTGGAGTGTGGAAACACTCACACCATGCAGTCTTAGCTTTTCGGCCACCAGTGACAATTCCGCAGGAAACACGTAGGCCCTGGGTACTTTTGCCAACTTAGTTGCAGCAAATGCGTTGTAATTTTGCACCCCTTTGATTTCTATAATTTCAGAACTTCGTGCGTAAGCAATCTCTCCTGCTTTTGTTTGATAGGGTATGTAGTTGTAGCTCAAAAGATCCAGCGGCTCATCCAATGGAATCATCTCGAATTGGGAACCATTCTCTCGCGACGATTCAGCGAGACTCGCGACTCGCACATCGGCTTCTCGATTAATGCGCTTGATTTCACGGCCATGCAAATGAGTATATTCCAGAATTTCTTCGACAAACACATTGGCAGCATGCACCCGCTTATAAAATCGATCATGAGCAAAAGTCTCACCTAGAATCGCCATGCGGTTTCTTAATCCCATATTATTGGTTAGATAACGTGGTGCATGGTGATAGGTACGCAGTTCAGTCGGCGGCCAATCCTGAAAGTCAAAACCACCATACCAACCAAAATCGAGATTAAACTTCGTTTTCACCGCCTGCTGAATCGCGGGCAACATTACATCGGCGGTATAATTGGATGTCGCGGGATCACCAGCGGTGTGGTATGACGGCGCATAAGTGAGCGAATATCCATGCCAAGTCCCATTGGTAGTATGCAAATCCACAAATAAATCCGGGTTCCAACGCTGAATGATATTTTGATAAATCGCCTGTGTTTCTAGCGTCTCTGCCGCCATCCCATCACGATTCAGATCATAACCATGTGATGTCCGTTCCCCAGTCATAATCGGACTCATTTCCTGCGATGGCCTCGAATTCTCAGCCATATTGTCATTGCCGTCGGCATTATAGATGGGCACGAACACTAATATCTGATCGTCTAACAGATGTTGTTTATCACCGAACAGAATATCCCGCATCGCAATCAACGATGCTTCCTTTCCTTCCACTTCTCCGCCGTGAATATTGCCCTGAATATATATCACGGGTTTACCCGAGGCTTCGGCTTGCTCCGGTGTACTAACTGCAGGCTTCGCCAATACCAACAGCGGAACATTTTTACCGTCTTGAGTNACTAACAAAGTTTCACGATGAATCAGTTCGCTTTTGGCTCGAAACTCATCGATTACTGAAACTACATCAGCGAAGGTCGAGGTTTCTTCGTAATTGCTTCGCTCGGCTTTGGTCATCATCGCGGCCGTAAACGGGGTCGGGTTTTCAGCAGCTTGAGCAGCAAAAACTATCAGGCAAAGNAAGGCTGTGGATACGAATTTCATTTGGGTGATTCCGTTATATTACGAGTCATGTGAATCGAAGTTTGGGCGTGAATATGGAAATTTGTGCTGCGAAACAAGTGCCCATCTCCTCTCTCTATCAATAGCATAGGACCCAGGATAGCAATATTAGTATTCATGGTACTACAGATCACACAGGAACCCCTTGATTTTGGTGCCTTGGCAACACGTCTAACAGAGTCCAAGAAGCTATACCGCCAGTTGCTACACAAATTGTGTAGGAAGGATTTTTTTCGATCAGGGAAATAAAGGGTATTCTACCTGGACTTGGGTGTTTTCTTGATTGTCCGCTATGGTCTCCAAAGCAGACCTTCAGTTCAGGCTCATAATTTAATTATTTAACTTCCGCTTTCGGCCAGATGAAGCGGTCATAGTGCTGCTTGCAGCGTCTCCTTGATTTGATTGTATGTTCCGACAATCCTAAATGGTCAGACCATTTTCTAAAAGAATACCTTTTAGCGTATCTAATAGCAGTGACTGTCCCGGAGCCACATTGCCCCATCTCGCCTCGTAGACTTCAGAGATTATGACTGCTAATCCGGGGTATGTGTTAAACGTAACCGCCATATCATTGAGATACAAGTCGTATAGGTATGGCGCTATCAGACCATTCCTGTATGCAGCGTGGGCGGCGGCCCACACGTTTATGTAATCCATTATTAAGAAGTTAGCTTCAGTTTTCTCGACACTAGTTAAAACCACATTTTTGTCTCTAAGTTTATCAAATAAATCTGCTGACTCTATCAGGTCTCCGCTAAGCTCCACCGACAGTGCGGAAAGAGTTGTTTCAGCTTCGTTAGTTGCAATTCTATTGGCTTGATTAGCTCTGTAATGAGAAATATCACACCAATCAGAACTCCTAGGTTGGCTCCTAGAGTTATAAAGCTATTGAACTTTTCCAAATTCATGATTTGTTGCCATCAGATATTGTTGTCATCACAGTTGTAACTACAGGAACATAACTCTTTTAATAATGGGTGTGATCTTGTACCACTTTCGTGGACATTTAGTTCAAAATCGTTACTGCTTAACGGCAGCTTGCGGCCGATACTGTTGAAAAACTCTGTACTTTCTGGCGNTNGGTCAAAATATGCCAAATTAGGCGAAGCAGAGCCACATCAAATGTAGTTGCATGGCAAAAAATATTTATTAGGACACTCTCAAACGCATATTTTTTTGGCAAATAGTTTTTCAACAGAATCGGCCAGGAGCGGTCATTTACTGTGGATCAGGCCTGTTCCATTGTTATTGTATAGTCGTACCAATCGACGATCTTCCCGTCTCTGATGAAGAATACCCCGACGCCGTGCCAGGTCTTGATGGCGAAATCCGAAAAATAGTCAATCCGCTCATTAATTACCATCGGTCCTCGCGCAAACGTGTCGAGCACGTCGAAGCAGTTTACGTTGTTAAGGATCGTCTGGATGCGGGCTGATACGGCGTCACGGCCATCAGCCAGTTCTGTCGTCTCGGTCATCCGGTATGCGCCGTCGTCAGCAAAAAACGCCATTACTTTGCCAAGATCATGACTGGGCCACGCCCCGCAGAAGTCATTCACGAGCTGGACATTGGCCTGCTCATCGGCTGTTAGCTCCGCTGCATTGGCCGAGCGGGCCATGCCAGCGAGAGCCATTGCTCCAGCTCCCGCTGCCAAAAACCCTCGACGGTCCATTTCTGATCCTTTCGTTGCCATGTTTTATCCTCCAATTCACTTATTCTCTATTTCGTCAATGTTTTTACTGACGGCTTTCGGCCAATTGCTACATGTAGTTGTGATAACTCAATGGGACAACTGGACTGGCTGCAGTTCGCGCTCCAGCGATTCGGCGTCGGCTGTCGATATGCCGAGCGAGTCACGCAGACTGTTGAGAAGCGCCCGCTCCCTATCGGAGATGTTTCCATCCGGCAAAGCTTCTGCGACCGCCGTCTCGTAAACCTGCATCTTGCGATACGCGGCATACTCCGGAGTGTTCTCGGTGTTCGGCATTGCCGCGATGGCTGACGCAATTTGTATAATTTTTCTATTGTTCTATTAACTGATCGTTTGCTGCAAATGCCTCACCCTCGAAAACCACACCCCAAATCGGGATATTCCTCAGATCCATAACATCTACCTCATAAGGATCCTGCTCGAGCACAGCAAAGTCTGCCTTTTTGCCGGCGGAAATAGAACCTATCTCTTCTTCGAGGCCGATAACAAAGGCTGCATCTATAGTAATAGCGCGCAGAGCTTTATCTACCGACAATCTTTCATTGGCTCCCATCACATTGCCTTCCATGGTTACGCGATTGGTGGCGATCCAGGCTAGAAATAAAGGGTCAGCTGGCGCCATTGTGAGGTCAGAGTGCAGTGCCACCACGGTGCCCTGCCGCTCCAGCGTACCCAGACGGACAATTTGTGAAGCACGATCATAGCCCAGGCCATTTGTTGCATAGTTATCACTCAATACATAGATGTAATTAGGTTGTGCAGACACCAGCGCACCCAGAGCTTGCACTCGCCGTGCTTGCGCGGTGGTGGAATAGCCGAAATGCTCGAGGGTAAAGCGATGATCAGGTAGTGGCTTCTCTATTTGTAGCTTTTCCAACACGTTTAAAACCGCATCCAGGCCTTCGTCACCGTTCACATGGGTGTGGATGTGAAATCCTGCGTTCCAGAATACCCGGGTAAGTGATTCTAACTCGTCTGGCTCGGTTAGCCATTTGCCTTCATGTCCATCGCTGTAACCGGGAGGATTCATACGCATGTACTGAGAAAAAAAAGCACCATCGGCCAGAAACTTCACCCGGTTGTTTAAGAAAACCTTTTCACTGGTTTGTGACAGCTGCATCTCATTGAGGAATTCCACTGCTGCCTCAGCCGAACCCAGTTGCCCTGCCAGAGGTTTGGCGTTAGGCACCATGACCACGCGGACCGGTGAGTCCTCACGATCGAATGTCTGCCTGATCAAGGCCGCTTCAGTATTAAAGCCGGCAAACAATCCGGTCGCCATGTCGGCAATGGTGGTGACGCCGTTTGCTCGCAGCATTTGTTGAATAATCTCCATGCCAGCGTTCAAGTGATCTGGCGCCAGGATAACTGGCCGCAGGCCCGCCAGGCCAATACCCAATGCAGTTTCTGAGAGGAGTCCAGCGGCATAGTTGGCATGGCTGGGGTCGATGCCTGAAGCGGAGAGTCTTTCAGTAAATTCTGCTTCGCTGCCGAGCTGAAGAAATCTCATCGCCGCCGTATTCAGGATAATTTCGTGAAACGATCGGTGCCAGATCACTACTGCCCGGTTAGGCTCAATTTCATCAAGCAGTTTGCGGTCCAGTTCTCCGTGCCAAAGCTGATGATAGCCCCAGGTGATAAAGGGATCGGTGCTCTGATCTCCAGCTATCAACTCCCGCAGTCGTTGGCGATAAGCTTCTGGAGACCTTACTCCAAGAGCCTCACCGGAAGGTAGGCTCCAATCTTCTGGCGTGATAAACGCGGTTGGAAGCAAGACTGCAGCCATCATCGGGTGCAGGTGGGGATCAATCAAACCTGGTAGTAAGACCTTGTCACGAAACTGGGAATCGATGGAATAGTCCACGCCATCCAGCCATGTTTCAAGTTCAAGCAGTGAGTTGCCTACGCTCAGAATACGGCCCGTTTCCACGACTACAAAGCGCGCCTCAGGCATCGATGGGTCCATAGTAACAATCTTCCGCGCTTCGAAAACGGTTCGCTCCGCAGCGAGGCTCGATAATGGGTAAAGCAGCAGAAAACCAAGAACTGTGCTTGCAAATGTGAAAGTAAAGCTGGCTGATTTCATAGAGCTAATCCTATCACCATGAAATGTGGACACCCACTAAAATTTCCAGCAAATGAGGAATAGGAAAAAGGGGGGTACTGACAAATTAATCACTCAAATCGGAAAAAACCAATATTAATCCCATTTATATTGACACTGCCTTTTCCCAAGTCGAAAAAGCACGCACACGGAAATACCGATAGTTTTCCGCTGAGACCAAATGGCGTCCTAGATTGAATAGATTGTACACGGAGGCATGAGCACCCAAAAAACGCTGTGCCTGTTTGATCGATTTGAACTTACGCATCCCCCGCTCTCTCACTCGCGTCGGCTCGTGCGACAGCTCACATCGATTGTTGGCATATTGAGATGTGTCGTGAATCGTTTCTGGAATCAGTTCCCTGTGAGCAACACGATAACTTCCCAATTTATCAGTTACAATCTTCCTTGGCTCCCCTTTATGTGCACGCAATAACCGCTTAAAGAATCGCTTTGCGGCCTTTCCATCACGTCTTTTCTGAAGGAATACATCAACTACTTCACCGTCCTGGTCTACTGCTCTCCACAAGTAATGCTGTTTTCCCTGGATCTTCACGAAGACCTCATCAATGAAAAAGGTATCGCCGTATCCTTGATGTTTCCGCCTGAGGTTTCTCGCAAATCGGGGGCCGAATTTATTGCACCACAGGCGAATTGCTTCATAGCTGACTGCAATTCCCCTCTTCGCCAGCAAATCTTCTATATCCCTATGGCTGAGGTTAAATCGGTGGTAGAGCCAAACTGCATATTGGATGATTTCAGCTGGAAACCTATGGCGTTTGTATGTCAGTTTTGATGATTTCATGGGATAATTATCACTCAGAGCGAGTTAACTTGTCAGTACCATATTCTGTGCTTATCCTGACTGTTGTTTTTATTTCAACTCACAGGGAGGTCGGCTATCTGCCATGATCCTATTCAGTTTATTTTGCGCTTGCTTCGGATTAGTCAGATCCTTCACTTCTAACATTTCGCATTCATCCTCTACCATTTGATCGATAGTCACCGGGTAGGATTTGCAGTCGTCCGGGCGATCTAAATAGATATCGCAGGTATATCTATCTTAATTAGGCACTTGCCTTAGCCAGGGACAACGTTCCATTTGCTCACTGGTATCAGGATTTATCCAAATCCTCCCAACCTGCACATATTTGTATAGATCGGGCCTGAATATTTCCCACAGTTCTATTTCCCTGTCCGATACACACAGGCCGTCACCACCGTACTTCGTGCAACATTTTCCGCACTGATTACATTCTTTCAAGAGTAAGGTTCGCTTTCGATGTTTGCTCCCTACTCAAGAATCTTTTTTCTTGATTGATGTTATCCAAATGATAAACAAGGTAATTAATAACGGGGTGCTTCCAAACATAACCCACCAACTAGCTATCGCTCTTGGTGATGTAACCCAAAAATAATCAGGCCCTATGCCCCATTCGGTTGCTAATTCAGTTAACAGCATCCATCCGTAAAGAACTGCCCAAACCACTCCAATAAATACACTTGCTCTTTTTTTCGTTGAATCACGCACTGTCTATCTCCTGTACGTCGTCAAATAAAGTTAGCCTAATCACCTTCTGATTTAAGAGACACATTAGCCCATTTGGATTAATGGCTTTAGCTGTTGATCGTAATGCATTTGCCGAGATACTGACAAGTTAAACACCATCCAGCGACAATTCGCCCCATGACAAAAGTGGAAATGTACAAACGATATCCACTATCGATTTGCACTAAATATCTGTGCAACCTGCAATAAAGACTGTGCAACCACTGTGCAAGCTGTTAAATTGCATCCAAATTTGACCCATTATCCCCGAATATTTGCATCGAAATTTGACCCATGAATAATGCCTGAGAACC
>PBTO01000106.1 GCA_002726595.1 Gammaproteobacteria bacterium
ACGAGGGGGATCGAACCCCTGACCTCAACGCTGCCAGCGTTGCGCTCTCCCAGCTGAGCTAAGGCCCCAAGCAGTTAAAAATCCCAAGCAGTAAAAAAGAAGCCGCATTCTAAGCACCGCGCACAGGCCTGTCAATGAAAGACCAGCCTGTTATCGGTACTGTATCACCCTCCCCAGCTCCTGTATTCTCTTTCCATGATTTTGGCCTGCTTCTTCGAGATTCCACCTAGTATTCCAATCCCGTGACGCAGCCTGGCCCGGGTGATATCTAGGCCCAGAATGCTGATCGATTCGATCACCGAAGTCGAGACCGCATTACCGCTTATGCTAACGAATAACGGGAAGAGAAAGTCGCGAATCTTGATATCCATATGCCCTGCCAGCTTGTGCAACTCCTGTTCTATGACATCACGCTGCCAGTCGCCGAGTTTCTCCATCTGCCATAAAGTAAATTGAAGAATTCTGAGCAGTTGCGCCTCATCCAGTTGTTTATGGGTAAACGCCTCCCTGGTAATTTCCAGTTGACCAGAAAAAAAGAAATTACCCAATGGTGCCACATCACTGAACCGCTCTACCCGTTGTTGTAGCAAAGGCACAATGGCTTCCATTTTTTCACTGGTGAAAGCCCACTGGGCATACTGCTCAATAAAGTCAGCACTGCTCAAATCTTCCCTTATGTACTTACCGTTGAGCCAGTCAAGTTTCTCCGTATCGAAAACTGGACCGCCGAGCGAGACACGTTTGATATCGAACTTGTCCGTCATTTCCTGCAAGGAAAATTTTTCCTCTCCAGTGGGCATGGTCCAGCCCATCATGCCCAGATAATTAAGCACAGCCTGGGGCAGATATCCCATAGCCTGGTAATAACCTATGCTGGTGGGATTCTTGCGTTTACTCAACTTGCTCTTGTCTGGATTTCGCAGTAATGGCATATGACAAAATACCGGCACTTGCCAGTCAAAATACTGATATAGCAGTAAATGCTTCGGTGTTGAGTTGATCCACTCCTCGCCACGGATAACATGGCTAATTTCCATCAAGTGATCATCTACTACATTGGCAAAGTGGTAGGTGGGCAGCCCATCAGATTTGATCAACACCTGCATGTCAACTTGTGACCAACGGATCATCACCTTGCCACGCAGCAGATCATCGAATTCACATTCTCCGTCACGGGGAACTTTCATTCGAATGACAAATTCCTGCCCGTCCGCAAGTTTATCAGCAATCTCCTGTTCGCTTAGCTCCAGGCATTGGCCGTCATACCCCACCTGCGCCTTATCCTGCATCTGCCGCTGGCGTAGTTCACTGAGTTGCCCGGAAGAACAGAAACAGCGAAAAGCCGTTCCCTCTTTCAGTAGTCGGTCAATATGTTCGGTGTAGATTCCGGTTCTTTCACTTTGTCGATAAGGCCCACAATCCCCTCCCTTGTCTGGTCCTTCGTCCCAGGATAGACCAAGCCAGTTCAGTGCAGCCAAAATATCTTTTGCAGATTTATCGGTACTTCGCTGCTTATCGGTATCTTCAATTCGTAATATAAACTGACCGCCCTGAGAATGAGCGAAGCAACGGTTAAACAATGCAATGTAAGCTGTTCCGACATGCGGGTCACCGGTCGGAGAAGGAGCAATCCTGGTTCTCACTTTTGACATATTTTATCTGGATCCAGTACAGAGTCTTCGACGCGCTGATTATACGCGAATCCACATCAAATCCTATTAGTGCCTGGCCCGACTGAGCTTGACTTGACAATAGTCATTGGTTAAAACCAGCACGGCATTCAGCGAACAGGTTTTAACTTCCCGTTATGATTAATCATAAATTTTGTGTTGCCCCTATGATGGACTGGACCGATCGTCATGACCGGGTGTTTTTACGCCAGTTCTCCAGACATGCCTTGTTATATACCGAAATGATAACCAGCGCCGCCCTCATACACGGTGACGCAAACTATTTGTTGCACCATGATCCCAGCGAACAACCCGTGGCGATTCAGCTGGGAGGCAGCGAGCCGGATGATTTGGCTCAGGCTGCCGAGTTGGCCGCAGCAGCAGGCTATTGCGAGATCAACCTCAATGTCGGCTGCCCCAGTGAGCGCGTAAAATCCGGTGCTTTCGGCGCCTGCCTGATGGCCGATCCCCCGCTGGTAGCACGCTGCGTGTCTGCCATGCGCAGGGCCGTGTCCATACCGGTAACGGTTAAGTGCCGAACAGGTATCGATGACAGGGACAGTGAGCAGGAACTGGCCGATTTTGTGGCACAGGTGGCCGAGGCCGGTTGCGATGTCTTCATAATCCATGCAAGAAAAGCGCTACTCGACGGTCTCAGTCCAAAACAGAACCGGGAAATACCAGAGCTGAATTATGGACGGGTATTCAAAATCAAGGCATTATTTCCGGCTTTGGAAATAGTTCTAAACGGCGGAATCAGTACCCTGGATTCTGCCGAAGAATTATTCAGCAAGGTCGATGGGATAATGCTCGGCAGGGCGGCATACCAGAATCCATATTTGTTACATGAAGTAGACAGTAGAATTTTTGGAGATGTTCAATCCTCTAAATCCCGCCTGGATTACCTTAACCAGTATCTTGTATACATTGAAAATGAGTTGCAGCGAGGAACCCCACTCCATCATATGACACGACACATTTTAGGATTATTCAAAGGCCAGGCTGGAGGAAAACAGTTCCGTCGACATCTCAGCGAAAATAGTCATAGAAAGGATGCAAGTCTTAACTTAGTATTGGATGCCATGGCGTATGTTAGCCAGGCACACCCGAACAACAACATGGTGAAACAGGAAAAATGATAAATTCAATCAAGAGTTTCTTTGAATCAAAGCTTGCCAAAACTAAAGAAGCCGAACAAGAAGCTGAGTTAGTGCAGAAAGTGGACCTGGCTTGTGCAGCGCTGCTGATCGAGGTTATGAATTCAGATCATGAACTCGATGAAAGGGAATCTGCAGAGTTTATTGCGGTGCTGAAAAACACGCTGAATGTAGACGAAGAAGATATCAATGAGATTATCAAACTGGCTGAAGATGAGGCCAGAAAAGCCACTTCCTTGTATGAATTTACCCGCCTGATTAATGATGGTTTTGATTACCCGCAAAAGCTCACTCTGATAGAGAATATGTGGCGGATCGCCTTTTCGGATGAAAAACTGGACCGATACGAGGATCACCTGATCAGGAAAGTGTCTGAACTGATCTACGTTTCCCATTCTGATTTTATTAAGGCCAAGCTTCAGGTAAGAAGCTAATGCAGAGCAAAGCGGCAGGGTTTTTCTCTAATTGGCTATGTCTAACAAGCGACACCCTACTACCGTACGCGCATGCTTACAGGGTATACCACGGAAACTTGATAACTAATTAAGCAAGCTTCAAAAATCATCAAACATGGTTGCGATTTTCCCATCGAGAATCAAGTACTCCCGACGTTGCAGATAAGCCTCACGCAAAAACAGGTATCTATCTCCACTGATCGAGTCATCTAACTCCAATAGTGAAGAGCGGAATTCAACCTCCCGCGCCCCGTACATCGCATATCTCCGGGAAGAATTGTGAATATAATGTATTGGATTAGCCAATGTATCCACTATCAGCGCAGCCGAATCCCTGACCGTGCTCGCTCCCAAAACCGGGAGTACTACATAGGGTCCGCTCTCAACCCCCCAGTGGCCCAGCGTTTGCCCGAAATCCTCCTCATTTTTGTAAAACCCAAGAGGGGATGCAACATCGATGAAGCCAGCAATCCCGACAACTGAATTAAGCAGTAATCGAGAACAATCGCTTATCGCAGCATTAAACTTCAACTGCAAGATATCATTGGCAACTACGTTGACATCGTCAATATTGCTGAGAAAGTTGCTAAAAGCTTGTTGAGCGACGCCCGGAACCAACGTTTTGTAAGTTGTAGCAATTGGCTTTACCAGCGACACATCAAAGAATTCATTTAATGCAAAAAGCCGTTCATTTGTAGCTTGCCAGGGATCTTGTGCCAGAGTTGTGATTGGCACAGAGACAAAGCAGACGAGCACAATAAAGCGCATCAGTACAATACTGAACCTTCTTTGGTTGATTTTGCTAGCCATTCGCATTCCACATTCTAATTTATAATTCGATGACTCCTTATTGATATGAATCAACAACTCAAAATATTCTCTTAAAGACCCAAACTTTTTGTAATGTTCTGCTATGCCACTGCGGAGGAATACCCCCTCCGTCTTTCAAGCCGGAATCGGGTGGCCATCTCAAGATATTACCCCTTAGAATAGCCGCAAGAGACATGCCATTCAAGACGCTATTTTGCCGGTTTTTAGTTTCTCCAGCTGCTTTTCCAGCCTTTTCTCAGAGACAATTATCCGAGTTTTGAGGCCTTGAGCAAATAGGGAAACACGGAACTCTTCGATCATCCAGCGATAGTGTGCCAGTTCTTTATCTACTACCGCCGGAGAATTCGCCTTAGCTTTGAGATAACGAGCCCAAAACTGTGCAACCAACTCTGTATTGGATCGATCTTTGGCCCCCACATTGGGGGCTCTTTCAAGGCGAATTTTCATACCATCCAGATAACGGGGGTATTCACGAAGCCAGGTCAAACTCGTCTCGCTGATAAATTCTGCAGCAAATAGGCTCGCCAGTTGATTAACAATATCATCTTTCAGGTAGGTAAGATGCTCACTGTTCAGATCCTCCAGGCAACACGAAATTTCATACGACTTGTCTGCTATTTTTTTCAATACACGCTCATATTCATCGGCTGTTGTAAGCAAAGCGGATTTACCCTCTGAGAGCATACGCTCGAAGCTTGTTCGATCGGCTGGCACCTGTTCTTCAACGTCAAATGCCGTTCTATAAACCGCTGACGTAGTCACCTCGGTTAACTTGCCAATAATTTTAGATAGCTTGAGCGAGTTATCCTGTTCGAAGCGGGTGAACTTTTTCCAAATCTGGTTCCTTTGTTGCACACTGCGATTCATGTAGAGCCTGATCAGGCCTGCACGGGTTTGCTGTTCGGCCTCATAGGGATNTGCAAATAGCTCAATCGATACCGTTTCACCGTTATCGACAATTGCCGGGTAACGCACNAGGGAGAATTCATGCTCTATCTCAACCTCTTTGGGGAGTGTTTCGAAACTCCAGTTAGTTAGTCCAGACATCTCAACCGGATGATCGAAACTAGTTTGCACTTCAACCGGGGAACCGCCACTCCCGTCTCCAAACAGCGCTTTCCTGAGCACTGCCAGATCGCTCCCTACCATTACTTCTTCCCCAGTCGCACTGAGCACACTTACCTTTACACTCAAGTGCTCAGGTATATCGAGAATCTTAAAGTCGGTATGCTCCAGCGACAGCGCCGTTAGCCGATGTATCTGTTTCAGAAGTGAATCCATGAGAGATCCATCTGCCTTATTCATACCAGCCACGGCTTGCTTTGCAAAACCATTTATCGGTATGAATTTTTTCCTTAGCGCCTTGGGGAGGGACTTCAACAGAGCTACACATTTCTCTTCAATGAGCCCGGGCACCGCCCAGTCAATATCAGACTGGTTCAACTGACCAAGCATTTCGACAGGCACTGTAATTGTGGCGCCATCCTTTTCATTGCCTGGCTCAAACACATAGTCTATGGACAATTGGTTGCTGCTTAGATTCGCCGAGTCCGGAAATGCATGTTGGCCCTGTGACAGAGCGTCCGGGTCAGTGATATCTGACAATTTCATTCTGAGTAAATCAGGATGACTCCTTAACTCGGATTTCAGCCACTTGTTAAAATCGTTGCCCACGCAAATGACTTCAGGAACTTCTCTCGCATAAAAAGCTATTAACTCGCGTTCATTCAGCAACAGGTCGGGCCGGCGTATTTTTTCCTCCTGTTTGCTCAGGGATTGTATAAGCGCGAGATTCTGATCATAAAAATCAAAATTCGTTTGCAACTGAAACCCTGCCAAGGCTTCTCTGATAAATAATTCGCGGCACACTATCGGATCGATTCGCGAATAGGACAGCAGTGAGCGCTCGATCAATACCAGGCCGTACAAAATAATTTTTTCATAAGCCATGACTTCCTGCCGCTTCACACTCCAGTGAGGCTCAAAGTAATTGCGTTTGACCAGGTGCAATGCCATCTGTTCAACCCACTGCGGTTCTATCTTTGCCGCTTGTGTCGCAAAGGTTTGGGATGTCTCAATCAGCTCACCACTGACTATCCACTTAGCTTGTTTTCCGTGCAGGACAGAGCCAGGCAGTAAATTAAATTTCTTATTCCGGCTACCTGTATAAAGCCGATGATCAGATAAGTGCGCTATTTGATTGAGTGACCCTGAAATAATACTCAAATGCACCTGCTCATAACTTGCGGGCTTTCTGTTAATTTTGAAACCCAGTTGCTGACAATTAAGCAGGAGTTGGCGATGTATTTCGCGCCACTCTCTCATTCGCATGAACGACAGAAAATTGCGATTGCAGAAACTACGCAGCTTAGCCTGGGTCAACTCCTGCCGCTTCACCTCATATTCATTCCAGAGATTAACCAGACTTAGGAAGTCCGAGTTCGGATGAGCCCATTGCGCCAGGCATTGCAGGGCCTGTTGCCGTTTATCTGCAGGAATTTCACGCGGATCCTGAATACACATAGCGCTGGTTATTAGCAACAGCTCAGCAAGGGCAGAAAGGGAACTGGCCGTGACTAACATACGCGAATACCGGGGATCGATATGGAATGTCGCCATCTGCCTGCCAACAGAGGTTAAGTGACGCTCCTGGTCTATCGCGTTCAATTCAACAAGTAGCTTAACTCCATCATTGATGGCCTTCTGCTCAGGCTTGTCCAGGAATGGAAAGTCTTCTACTTTCCCCAATCGAAGTGACAACATTCGGAGTATTACCGATGCCAGGTTAGTTCTTTTAATCTCCGGGTCCGTGTACTCTGGCCGTGAATTAAAATCTTCTTCCGCATACAGACGTATGCAGATGCCGTCAGCTGTTCTTCCGCAGCGCCCTTGTCGTTGGCGCGCACTGGCCTGTGAAATCGGCTCAATAGGCAGGCGTTGAATCTTATTGTGCACGCTGTAGCGGCTGATGCGGGCGAAGCCGGTATCGATCACATAATTAATACCCGGCACAGTGATCGATGTTTCTGCAACATTGGTTGCCAAAACCACGCGCCTGCCTTTGTGAGGTTTAAAAATTTTTACCTGCTCTGAATGCCGTAAACGAGAATACAGCGGCAATATCTCGGTATCGCGTATTTTCTGTTTGCGTAGTTTTAGTGCCGTTTCCCGTATTTCCCTTTCACTACTGAGAAATACCAGAATGTCGCCACTGAATTTCTGCTGTTTTCTATCGACACTGACAATGCCCTCTACAGCATTGATGATGCCATTAATTTGTCTGTCATCATCCAGCAACTCATCATCTGCGTCGATCTCCAGAGGGCAGTAACGTGTTTCCACAGGATAGGTTCTACAAGATACGGAAATAACGGGCGCGTCGTCGAAGTGGGCGGAAAATTTTTCCACGTCGATCGTAGCAGAGGTAATGATGATTTTTAAATTTTTACGCCGCCGCCTTAGCCGCTTAAGAAAACCCAACAAAAAATCGATATTAAGGCTGCGCTCGTGAGCTTCATCGATGATAAGTACTTCATATTTATTTAGAAAAGGATCCTGCTGAATCTCAGCAAGTAAAATCCCATCAGTCATCAATTTTAGAAACGTAGAAGACGATGTGTGGTCATTAAATCGTATCTGATAGCCCACACCCTCACCAAGGTCCACCGCCAACTCATCGCTAATTCGATTAGCGACCGAAATAGCTGCCAATCGTCGCGGCTGGGTGTGCCCAATCAGACCTTTCCTACCAAATCCGGCTTGCAAACAAATCTTTGGTATTTGAGTTGTCTTGCCTGAGCCAGTTTCCCCAGCGATTACCACTACCGGATTATTCCTGATCAGGCTGGCTATTTCCTCCGACTTCTCACTGATAGGCAATACCAGATTAATATCAAGCTTGCCCGGTATCAGTTTACTGCGCAGCAAACAGCACTGCTTCGACCGCTCTATATTCAACTGGAGTTTTTTGATTGCGGCCAGGGTCTGGGATTGACTTGCGGGTTTCTTGCGCAATTGTGCGATCTGCTTTGCTAATCGAAATTGATCGGCAATCTGACATTCATCAATTTCCCGTTGTAACTTGTCTAGGGCACCTCTGAATAATGTCATATGGTCACTGGCCTTCAGGTGGTTCCGCAATCAAGGCGACAGTTTACAGACATGCGTCCGCCTGTCAAAAACTGGCAACGCAGAGTGCGGATCCACCTGAAGGCCCCGAAGGGCGCGCCCTGCCCGTTATTTGGTTAATACAGCCATGGCTTCTTCAAGGCCTTTAACTGACAGGGGAAACATACGATCTTCCATGAGTTCTTTCACCAGTTCGATCGAATAACTGAGCTCCCAAAAATCTTTTGGTGTCGGATTGACCCACACCAGATGCTGGTAAATATCGGTCAGTCGCCGCATCCATTGCGCGCCTGCTTCTTCATTGTAGTGTTCAATACTACCGCCTACATGGGTTATTTCATAAGGCGCCATCGTTGCATCCCCAACGAAAATCACTTTGTAGTCCTTCGTGTACTTATTGATTATCTCAAAGGTCGACGTAGTTTCCGCATGTCGCCGGTGACTCTTGGTCCACACAGACTCATAAATAAAATTGTGGAAATAGTAGAATTTCAAATGCTTGAACTCCGATCGGGCGGCAGAAAACAGCTCTTCACAAAGTTTTACGTGCGGATCCATAGAGCCACCCACATCAAAGAACAATAAAACCTTTACCGCATTGTGTCGCTCAGGAACCATTTTAATATCGAGCAGACCGGCCTTTCTGGCGGTAGAAGATATCGTGTCATCTATATCCAGTTCTTCCTCGGCTCCGGTACGGGCAAACTTTCTCAACCGGCGCAGGGCCATCTTGATATTACGCGTACCGATCTCTACCGAATCATCCAGGTCCCGGTAATTACGCCGGTCCCAGACCTTGACCGCTTTCTGGTTACCAGATTCCTGCTGTCCGATACGAATACCTTCGGGATTATAGCCATAGGCGCCGAATGGAGAGGTCCCACCAGTGCCAATCCACTTATTACCACCCTGATGCCGCTTCTCCTGCTCCTGCATGCGCTTTTTAAATTCTTCCAATAATTTTTCCAGCCCCCCAAGCGCCTCAATGCGTGCCTTTTCTTCCTCGCTCAGCATGGCTTCGAATTGTTTCCTCAGCCACTCATCCGGGATTTCATACAGTGATAAATCATCAATTACCCCGACCTGCTCAAAGTATCTGGCAAAGGCCAGATCGAATTTATCAAAATTCTTTTCGTCTTTGACTAGACACATCCGGGACAGGTAATAGAATTGGTCGACACTGCCAAAAGCAATGTTCTGATTCAGGCATTCGATGAGGTTGAATAGCTCGGTAAATGAAACCGGCAGGCGCTCCTCCTTTAACGTCTGAAAGAACCTGATCAGCATCTTAGCTTCTGGCTCGATGCATGAATGCCAGCTTTTCCAGTAAATGCACATCCTGTTCATTTTTCAGCAACGCGCCATACAGCGGCGGGATAGCATTCCTGGTATCGTGATTTTTTAACACATCGTCAGGGATATCATCAGCCATCAAGAGCTTTAGCCAGTCAATTAGCTCTGATGTTGAGGGCTTCTTCTTTAAACCGGGAATCTTACGCACATCGAAAAAGATATCCATTGCCCGTGCCACCAGTTCCTTTTTTATGTCCGGGTAGTGAACGTCTACGATGCGCTGCATTGTCAAGGTGTCTGGAAACTCGATGTAATGAAAAAAGCATCTCCGCAAAAATGCGTCCGGTAGCTCTTTTTCATTATTACTGGTAATCACAATTATCGGTCTGGTCGTCGCCTTGACAAGCTCCTTCGTTTCATAAACAAAAAACTCCATCTTATCCAGTTCCAGCAGCAAATCATTGGGAAACTCGATATCTGCCTTGTCGATCTCATCGATCAGCAGAACCGCTTTCTGCTCCGATTCAAATGCCTGCCAGATTTTGCCTTTAATAATATAGTTGGAAATATTGTGGACTTTTTCATCACCAAGCTGGGAGTCTCTCAATCTGGAAACAGCATCGTATTCGTAAAGACCCTGCTGTGCTTTCGTTGTTGATTTCACATGCCACTGAATCAGGGGCAGGCCCAGTGCATTGGCGATCTGCTCTGCAAGCATGGTCTTGCCGGTGCCCGGCTCGCCTTTAATTAATAACGGTTTCTGTAACTGTATGCCTGCATTCACTGCCATTTGCAGTTCTTCCGTGGCCACGTATTCTTTCGTTCCGGTAAAAATCATCAAATTTATTCCAATCGCTGAATTGGGCACATTTTAAACATCGCCCTGCCAATAATACAGGGAATTCTTGCCTGTCGTGTTATGATATACTACTTTACTTATTCACTATATCTTATTGATATTATTCTTTTTATTGTGAGTAAAAATACTGATTATCAGTACAATTTGGGTGCCAACGATGGCCAGTAATAACGGTACCAGGGCTCTTATAGCAGCCGCTCCGCCGGCTGTAATTGCATCGAGAAGCACAACAATAATAGCGGGTGCCAATAGCCCCTCCTGAGAATTGACATACCAGGGGGTCAGGATGACAGCAAGCAGGAAAGTGCGGAGAGAATACGCGATGCCGGGCCGTTTAATGAAGTCGGTTACATGCCAGAAAATAAGGCAAAACACGCTGGCAGCGGAGAGGTAAATAATCCATACCAGTAAGTAATCGGATGAACCGCTCATTAGCTGCTAACCCAGCGTATGACGTGCTCTTCAACACCTTCATCATGGACAAACTGTTCTGAAATCACCTTCCCAGTGACACTGATTCCGGACTCTTCCAGTAATTTTCGATTACCTGCAATTAGCGGATGCCAACTGAAGAGAGGCTTGCCTTCATGGCGTAATCGATAGGCACAGGTATCGGGCATCCAGTTCAATTGCCCAATATCGACCCGGCTCACAACGAGGCAATCAGGAACCAAGTCACTGCGCCTGCTATAACAACTGCAGTGATTGCTTTCCTGCTGGAAATAGCGACAAATTACCCGAGTATAGAAAATTCCCCCAAGTTCCTGATCTTCCAGTTTCTTAAGGCAACACCGGCCACAACCATCACAAAGCTGCTCCCACTGTACCGAATCCAGTGCCGTGAGAGGCTGCTCCCAAAAGTGTACCCCTGACTCTTCTGCAACTTTACTGCCCATGCTATTCGACACCCTCGGTCATTATCTGCTGTAACTCAGGCTCCAGCACTGCTCGACGCCAGCTATTAAGCTCAGCTGGCCAATTTTGCTGCCCATGCTTGTTGAAAGTCCGCACCAATTCTATCAGTTGCCTTTTCCGAGCGAGTAATTCCGGCGCAATGGCGAGCAATTCAGCTTTCTCTTGCACAAGCTTCTGACAGTCCTTCAGCTTTCTTCTCAACCCGGCGGAAAGGGGTTTATTAAGCATGCAACTGTCGATCGCAGCGTGTTGGATTGTTTCATCCTGCAGGGTATCAATGATCGCAGAACCGTATCTGCTCAAACTCCTTCGGTCAACATGCTTCGCTGTCGCTAACGAGGCCACCGACAGCTCGCCAGAACAGGACAAATGCTCGGAAATAGCAAACAACTCGGTATTTTTTACAATCCAGCTTCTGGGTTTATTCTTCTGCCTGGCTATCTGCTCGCGCCAATAACATAGTTTTTGTAAGTAATTCAGTCCTTTCTCATTCAGGCGCCATGCGTTGCTGATATCTTTGTAATAAATATCCCAGAGCCCTTCGGCATCCCTAGTTTTGGCCGTTTCGATGAGCAGGTCGCAATCACTTTGAAACCAGTTCAGGAAGCCCTTCTCTTCCAAACTCTGTTTGAGGAATCCGTGTATTTCCAGCAGGTAACGCACATCGGCTGCCGCATAAAGCAATTGTTCGTTCGATAAAGGTCTATGCAGCCAATCAGACCGTGTTTCCCCTTTGGGAATAACGACACCTGTCACCTCACTCACCAGCGCTTGATAGCTAAGACTGAAACCAAGTCCCAGAAAAGCAGCCGCGACTTGTGTGTCAAACAGGGAAGCAGGTAGAACACCAAGAAGGGTATTCAACAGGCCAAGATCTTCACTACATGAATGCAGGACAATAGACACATTCTGGTTTACCAGCAAATCAGCGAAATCACTCCAATCCGAGATGCCCAGTGGATCAATTAAATAACAGGAATCTGTATCTGCTACTTGTAGCAATCCGACTTTGGGGTAGAAGGTATTTGTTCGAATGAATTCGGTATCGAGTGCCAGCGCATCCAGAGTGTTCCACTTGCTACACAAATCCGCCAATTGCATCTTATCCGTAACAATTACCGACTTCGACTCTGCCATAACTACGTGTTGTCCATAATAGTTCTGCCGGTTATCGCATGACTCAGCGTGCCACCGTCGATAAACTCAAGCTCACCGCCCACCGGTACACCATGGGCGATTCGAGACACTATAACGTCAACGGTTTTTAGCTGTTCAGCAATATAGTACGAGGTTGCATCGCCTTCAACAGTGGGATTGCAGGCGATTATCACCTCCTCCACTTCTGAGTTAACTACCTGGTTCAGTAATTGATCAAGACCCAACTGCTCTGGCCCAATGCCATCTATTGGGGATAAGTGGCCCATTAGTACGAAATAGACACCCTTGAAAGTAGCAGCTTGCTCAATGGCGTAAACATCCACTGGCGACTCGACAACACAGCATTGCTTCCTGTTTCTGCCGGGGCTGGAACAAATTCGGCAAAGCTCTTCTTCGGTCAATGTGCGGCAATTCTTACAGTTTCCAACGTTAGCCAGCGCCTCAAGAAGCGCTGCACTTAACTTATTACCGCCTGCCCTATCTCTTTCCAGCAGATGCAGAGTCATCCGCTGGGCAGATTTTGGACCAACACTTGGCAAACACCTAAACGCGTCGATCAAAGTTTCTATGAGAGGGCTGGATTTCATTTATTAGAATGGAAACTTAAAACCTTCCGGTAACTTGAAGCCGCTGGCCATGCCACCTAAAGTTTCGCGGTTTCTTTCCTCTATTTTGTGCACAGCATCGTTAACTGCCGCTGCCAGCAGGTCTTCGACTACCTCCTTGTCCTCGTCCATCAGACTGTCGTCCAGCCGAACACTCACAACATCGTGCCGTCCATTCATAATCACCTTTACCAAACCGGCACCTGACTCACCTTCCACCGTGATCGCTGCCAGCTCCTCCTGCGCGCTCTGGAATTGCTCCTGCATCTGCTTGGCTTGTTTCATGATTTCATTAAGATCAGTCATTCTTTACCTCATTCACCCAGGGGCAAAATTGATTCTCTGGCCACACTCCCCGAAAAGTGTTTTACCAGTTCCTTAACGTTTTCGTCTCCCTCGAATTGAGCCACCAACTCTGTCTGACGTTCCTTTTTCAGACGCTGTCTTAGAGCAGAGGAAGTTTCCTCATCTGGATTGCTAATGCATACATTTACAGACAGGGGTTTGCCAAAGTACTCACTGACTACCTGTGCGATTTTAGTTTCCTGATCTTCGCTATAGATAGCACTTTGGGTTTGGTCCAAAACCAAATTGATTTCATCAGTGGAGGCGCTGTTAAAAACCGTGTTCGCCAGCACATTTTCTGTAATGCCGCTGGCTTTCAGCCGGGGAATAATTCCAAGCCACAGCGCATGGGTCAATTTCGCGGGATTCAAATCAGCTGCTGTTGCCTTTTTTTTTATACTATCTGAATTATCGGACTCAGCAGTTTGAGAGTTGCCAGCGTCTGCCTCCTCATTTTCCAGCGGCCTACCTTCCTGGAGTTGCTCCGATTGCTGAGTAATTGTGGGTGAGAATACCATCATCCTGATTACCAGCATTTCAAATACTGACCGCAAGTCTGTAGCCAGGCGTATATCTTCCCTGCCCTTGAGGCCAATTTGATAATATAGCTGGACATCTTCGGCTGAAATCTTGCTGGCTAACTCCAACACCTGCTCACGATCACCAAAATTGTTATCTACTCCATTTTCCAGCACCTGGGCCACTGCAATGCGGTGCAATTTCGCCAGCAGACTATTAAGAATCTGATCGTAATCCGGTGTGTGCTGGGAGATTTCCTCAATGACGCCAAGGGCCGCACCCACGTCTCGCTTCGCCATTGCGTTAATAATCTCGTAAACCTGAAATTGATTAGGTATACCAAGCATGTCAATTACACCCGCGGAGTTGATCTTTCCCTGACAGTAAGAAATGGCCTGGTCAACCAGCGTCAAGGCGTCACGCATACTGCCCGATGCGGCATGGGCTATTTGCCATAGCGCAGCTTCGTCGTAACTGATTTTTTCCTGGCTCAGTACGGAAACCAAATAATCGGTAACAATTTGGGGGTTGAGATTTTTTAAATTCAGTTGCAGGCAACGCGAAAGAATAGTAACCGGTAATTTCTGCGGATCGGTTGTGGCAAAAAGAAATTTTACATGGGGAGGCGGTTCTTCCAGCGTTTTGAGTAAGGCATTAAAACTGTGATTGGAGAGCATATGTACTTCATCGATCAGATAAACCTTATAACGCCCCATCGATGGTGTGTATTGGACATTCTCGAGTAAGTCCCGCGTGTCCTCAACTTTGGTCTTTGACGCGGCATCGACTTCAATTAAATCAATAAAAGTCCCCTCGCTAATCGCAGTACAAGAGGAGCATTCGCCGCAGGGCGTAGAGCTGACACCTTTCTCACAATTTAAACATTTGGCAAGTATTCTAGCGAGTGTGGTTTTACCAACACCTCGAGTACCCGTAAACAGGTAGGCATGATGTAAGCGCTGGTTTTCCAGGGCATTAACGAGAGACTTCAGAACATGGGCCTGGCCCGCTACAGCTTCGAAATTTCCGGGTCGCCACTTCCTGGCCAGTACTTGATAGCTCATTATAGTCAGTGCAATTGAGGGTTAATTAGAGGCAAGTACCAGTCCTATTTCAGATGGCAGCCCCTGCCAGCCACACCACGGCACATGATTCAGCTACTACCGTTGCTCCCTTCCGGGCCTGGCGGAGTTCATAACCTGTCATTGCGAGGGGACCGACAAGGGACACCGTAGAGCATGATAGCACAGCATTTCGTGGTTGCAGTTGTGGTTTACGAGGAATGTGGCGGTGAGGGTGGGATTCGAACCCACGATACGTTTCCGTATACACACTTTCCAGGCGTGCTCCTTCAACCACTCGGACACCTCACCGCATTAACTACTTTGCATGTCGGTAACACAGGCTTCCGACATCAGCCACTTGAACACATCACTATATGGTCAGCTAACCACTCAAAGCAATTAGTACTGAGTCTGGCGCGCGTAACTCTATCTTAGCAATTGGGTAAATACAAGACGCTCACTGCCGCGCCAGGCGGCAGGCGAATTGTTCTGAGTTGATCGGTGAGGAGCTGCGGTAGCAGTTGATGTCCAGGCCGCCCCTTCTCAGGAAATTCAGTCCGACCAGCAATTCATCTGGCTGACAATGGAGCATGATGTCTCTGAAAATTCGCTCTACACACTCCTCATGGTAACCCTGGTGAGATCTATAGGAGCAGAGGTATGCCAGCAGGCCATCTTGAGCAATTTTCTTGCCACTGTAGGTAATTTGAAACGTTGCCCAATCTGGTTGGTCCGTTATCGGGCAGTTGGCTTTAAACAGGTTTGAATAGAGTTGCTCCTGCTCCACCAACGCATCTTCCAGCACTAATAGATCCGGATCTGGCAAGTAAACGGAAATTTCTTCGTCCACCTCATCGAGCGACTGACCAGGGGGAGGCTGTAAAGTAGTGAGAGCAGTATCATCCAGATTTCGGATCAGCACTTTTACCTCAGAGTGAGTCAGTTCGCCTAAGTCCTTGCTCACAAGATCTGCTAAGGTCTTGGTGCCCGAAAACTGCATCTGATTAAGTGAATTCAGATATAGCTTAAGCGATTTAGATTCAACAATATTTTCCGATTTCGCATCGAAGAAAAATTCTCCCATGGCAACTTGTGGCCTGCCTTTGTCATTCAACCAGGAGAGCTCGAAGGCATGCCAGTGATCGAAGCCATACATGAGTACTTTCTTATCGATATCAAGTAGTGACCGTACCGCCCAGCGCGGGATTGGATACAGTATACCCGGGTTGTACTTTGCCGGTGTCTTCGTGTCCTGGCCTAAGGGATTATTCGGCATGGTTTCCTTGTCACGTATTGATTTAAGGCACCTCTGATTAATGGCGCAACCCTGTCCCTCGCCGTAGAAAAATCAGGCAGGCAGAAAATAGAGAGATGATAAAAATCACCAGAATAAAAAGTGCCCAGACAACGTCTACATCCGATGTGCCCAGTATTCCATAGCGAAATGTATTGACCATATAAAAAATGGGGTTAAATCTTGATACAAACTGCCAAAATGGTGGCAGAAGCTGGATCGAATAAAATACACCACCGAGATAGATCAGCGGTGTTAGGACAAACGTAGGGATAATTGAAATATCATCAAAACTGTTCGCGAAAAGTGCGTTGATAAAACCAACCAGCGAGAAAACTATTGATGTCATTAATACCACCGCTATGGTTAGCGGTAGATTTTGAATAGACAAGTCGGCAAAAAACAACGACATAACCGTTACGATAGAACCTACCGCCAGACCGCGGGCCATGCCACCAACGATAAAACCGGACAAAATAATGTAATTGGGCACCGGAGATACCAGTAATTCTTCCACGCTACGCTGAAATTTGTGGCTGAAAAAAGACGAAACAACATTGGAATAGGAATTCTGTATCACGGACATCATAATCAAGCCGGGCACGATGTACTCCATGTAATCGAATCCCCCCATGTCACCAATTCTACTGCCGATTAGATTACCAAAAATCACAAAATAGAGCCCGATGGTGATTGCCGGCGGCACCAGGGTCTGCAGCCAAATCCTGGAAAACCTGCGCACCTCCTTTCTTACTATGGTTTCAAATGCGATAACTTTGTGGTTGGCGAACATTTACAGTTTAACTCCGTTTTGGCTATCGTTTAGCCTTGACATAAACAATTGCTCTAATCGATTGGTTTTATTTCGCATACTGGTGACGCGCACCCCGGCTGAACTCAAGCTGCTAAATACACTGTTAATATTAACTCCACTGCCTACATTAACCTCGATGCTATGACTATCGAGTCGCCGCAGACTGACCCCATCCAGATTGAGTACTGGCAACTTAAACAGTTCATCGGCCGTATCCAAAATGAATACCTGGGAATCCAGCTCAGCCAGCAACTTCTTCATACTGGTATTTTCGATAAGATCGCCTTCATCGATGATGGCAATGTTTCGGCACAGATGTTCAGCCTCTTCAAGGTAGTGAGTCGTCAGTATTATTGTTGTGCCACCGTCATTAATTTCAGTGAGAAACTCCCACATCGATCTTCTCAGTTCGATGTCCACACCCGCAGTTGGCTCATCCAGAATAAGCAATCTGGGTTCATGTATAAGTGCTCGCGCGATCATTAATCTTCTCTTCATGCCACCGGATAGTGTTCTCGAGCGAACCGAGCGTTTATCCCATAGCCCGAGCTTATGCAGGTATTTATCCGTTCTTTCACTTGCGAGTTTGCGCGGCAAGCCGTAATAGCCGGCCTGGGTCATTACAATGTCCCGGACTTTTTCAAATTGATTAAAATTGATTTCCTGCGGGACTATTCCAAAGTCGAGCTTGGTTTCATAGACGTGGGTATCGACGTTGCGGCCAAATACTTCCACAGACCCGGCGGTTTTGTTAATCAATGTGGCAATCACGCCAATGGTTGTGGATTTTCCGGCACCATTTGGTCCTAACAGGGCAAAGAAATCGCCCTGTTCCACTTCCAGGGAAATTCCCTTAAGTGCTTCGACCCCGTTAGCATAGGTCTTGCTTAAATTCTTGATCGAAATTGCTGTCGTCATAGTCTAAAAAAGAAGCTAACAATTTGCGTGGTGGAGTATGTAAGTTAATCCGCGCATACGCAAATTAACTACTTAAGGCACCTCTGATTAATGGCATATGAGATATCTAAAAAAAAGCCCGACGGTTGCCGGGCTTCTCGATATGGCGTCCCCTAGGGGTTTCGAACCCCTGTTGCCGGGATGAAAACCCGGTGTCCTAGGCCTCTAGACGAAGGGGACTTTTGGATGATTCAGATTG
>PBTO01000107.1 GCA_002726595.1 Gammaproteobacteria bacterium
CCTATGGGCCGTTATGTACATGGATGTACGGTATGCAGGTTTTGCAGGAGCAAAAACCTGCCCCTGGCCCATAGGAGCAAGAAAACAAACCCTTATTCCAAGCTTGCGTTCTAACCGTATAGCACCAGCAATAAAAATGGGTGCATTACACACAAAATATTAGTCTAATCTTTTGGTTTATCTCGACATACTTTGGGAATATCTCAGCTTCCGGCTCCTTTAGTACCTTTGCTTCGTTGCCAAGTTGTGGGTATCCCAAACATCCTACCCCGCCTTTTGCAATATATCGCTCTGCAGTGCGTGTACAGGTTCGGTAAAGTGATAACCCAATGCATCCGCTACTGCCTTCACAGTCACCATCCCCTTGTGAACATTAAGCCCATTCATCAAGTGGATATCATTTGCCAATGCGCGACGAGTACCCTGATCGGCCAGTGCAATCACGTATGGAAGGGTGGCGTTGGTAAGTGCCAGGGTAGAGGTACGGGCTACTCCTCCGGGCATGTTCGCGACGCAATAGTGAATAATGCCATCAACAGTATAAGTTGGGTGTTCGTGCGTAGTTGCCCGACTGGTTTCAAAACAACCGCCCTGATCTATGGCTACATCTACCAGTACCGAGCCCGGTTGCATTAACTTCAGCATCTTTCGTGTAACCAGTTTGGGAGCTGCCGCACCGGGAATTAACACGGCCCCGATTACCAGGTCAGAGATTGCCAACTGCTTTTCGATAGTTTCTGTAGTTGAATAGAGCGTACTCAGGCGATTACCGTAGTGCGCATCGATTTCTTTAAGCCGATGTAGTGAGCGATCTACAATAGTCACCTTCGCCCCCATTCCCATCGCGATGCGGGCTGCATTCAAACCGACCACACCACCACCGATAATCAGTACATTCGCCGCTTTAACCCCCGGTACGCCACTGAGTAAAATTCCAGACCCGCCCTGGGCCTTCTCCAGGCAGTGAGCACCTGCCTGAATCGACATGCGGCCAGCCACTTCACTCATCGGTGTGAGTAGTGGCAGGCCACCGTCGTCATCGGTGACTGTCTCATAGGCGATGCACGTTGCACCAGATTTCACTAACAGTCTGGTCTGTTCAGGGTCCGGGGCAAGATGTAAATAGGTAAACAGAGTCTGATCCGGATGCAACATTCTGCATTCGCCAGGCTGGGGTTCTTTCACCTTAACAATGAGTTGGGCGCGGTCGAATATCTCCGAAGGCTCCGCAACAATTTCGGCGCCTGCCTGTCGATACTGCTCATCGTCAAATCCAATACTGGCAGCGCCGTTCTTTTGACTAATAACTTGATGCCCGCCTCTAACCAGCTCCGCCACCCCGGCAGGGGTGAGACCGATTCGGTACTCCAGATTCTTAATTTCTTTAGGGACTCCGATCAACATAGTCTTTCTCCCCCAAATGCACTGCATCGTCATTGATGATTTACTAAAAGTATATAAAACAAGTTGCCAAATTAATTACTTTATTTATTGCTAATTTGACAAAAAACAGTATATATTGCTGGATTAAGTCTATATATAAGTTAAATCATCTGAGTATCTGGATATGACTAATATACCTGGCCTCAATACTATTGATAAGAATATCCTTCGGGAACTGCAGAAAGACGGGCGAATTACTTATGCAGAACTTGCCCGGCGGGTGGGGCTTTCGACCAGTCCCTGTCTCGAGCGAGTCAAGCGCATGGAGCGCGATGACATCATCAGAGGTTACACAACATTACTCAATCCGGCTTGTCTGGGAGCCGATCTCGTGGTCATTGTACAAATCCGGCTGCAGCGGACATCGCAGGATATCTTTGAGAAATTCAAACAGGCAGCAATAGCACTTGAGGAGGTACAAGAGTGTTACCTGGTTTCGGGAAACATTGATTACCTGCTCAAGGCCCGGGTGCCAGATATGGACGCCTATCGCAAGTTTCTGGGGGGCGATCTGCTGTCACTCCCCGGTGTGCAGGAATCAACCAGCTATGTCGTGATGGAGTTGGTTAAAGAGACGTTGAATATTCCAATTCCGCATTAGAACCTGAATAGCACGCATCACGATTAAAGACTCGCCGATGTGTAAGCGCCGAATATGACTGACCATTCGTTACCCGGATTGCGGACCAGATGCTGTGATTGACCATCGAAACAGTAGCCTTATTTGCGAATTGTATTTAACATCTGCTCAATGCCAAAAGGTCTCTTATGAACGCTGACAGCAAGCCATCACCTGTGGTACAGAATTTGGAAGAATTCTGGATGCCTTTCACTGCGAACCAGCGTTTTAAGGCGGAGCCAAAAATACTGGCGAAAGCCCAGGGTATGTACTACATATCGGACCGGGGCCAGAGAATTCTTGATGGCACCTCTGGCCTATGGTGTAGCAATGCCGGTCACTGCAGAGCTGCAATCACCGAAGCGGTGAAACTACAGATAAATCACATGGATTTTGGACCTACTTTCCAGGTAGGTCATCCAATCGCATACCGTCTTGCCGAACGCCTGTGCGAGATCACGCCCGAGGGCTTCGATCACGTTTTCTTTACCAACTCAGGTTCCGAATCTGCAGATACCGCATTGAAAATTGCTCTGGCATACCACCGGGCACGTGGAGATAGCGGTCGAACCCGACTCATCGGAAGAGAGAAGGGCTATCATGGTACTAATTTCGGCGGCATGTCAGTCGGTGGCATTCCCGGAAATCGCGAGGCGTTTGGCAAGCTTTTGCCTGACGTCGATCATCTGTGTCATACGCTGGACATTGAACGTAATGCTTTCAGTCGTGGGCTGCCCGAACATGGAGTTGAACTCGCCGACGATCTTGAAAGGCTGTGCCAGCTTCACGACCCGGCAACGATTGCTGCGGTAATTGTCGAACCGATAGCCTGTTCAGGCGGGGTCGTATTCCCGGCCGATGGCTACCTGAAGAGACTCAGGGAGATTTGCGATCGACATGGCATACTGCTGATCTTTGATGAAGTGATTACTGGCTTCGGACGAGTCGGCAAGGCCTTCGCTGCGGAACGCTTTAACGTCATACCCGACATCATAACTACTGCCAAAGGCTTGACCAATGGGGCTATTCCAATGGGGGCAGTGTTTGTCAAAGGCTCGATTTATGAGGCCTTTATGCAGGGTCCCGGTCACGGCATCGAACTCTTCCATGGCTACACCTATTCAGGTCATCCGGTAGCGGCGGCTGCCGCACTGGCGGCCCTGGATATTTATCAACAGGAAAATCTGTTTGAACGCACCATCGAGTTGGAAAGCTACTGGGAAGAAGCTGTGCATTCCCTGAAAGGGCTTCCCAATATTATCGATATTCGTAATTATGGCCTAATTGCAGGCATTGAGTTTTCCAGCAGAGAAGGCAATCCTGGAGCCCGTGTCTTTGATATTTTTACCCGTTGCTTCCATGAAGAAGGCCTGCTCATTCGGCCATCAGTTGATATCATTGCGTTGAGTCCGCCACTGATAATTGAAAAAGCACAGATCGATCAGATTTTTGAGACACTAAGCAGAGTTATCAAGGAAACTGCCTGAGTGTTCGGCTACTCTTGTCTAACTGGACAACTGATTTCCGGTAACCAATCCATTGCAACTAATCCCTGGTAACTTATGCCTGGAAACCAAGCCCGAGCAAAAATCCCTGATAACGACACCAAGGCAAAAATGTGACGACGACAATCGAGCATTACATCAACGGCAGCACCTTTCCTGGTACCAGCGGCAATAGCTCTGCCGTGTTTAATCCGGCTACTGGCGCCCAATCTGCATCGGTTGCGCTTGCCAGCCCGGATGAAGTGAATGCGGCAGTGGCAGCAGCTAGTGCTGTCTTCCCAGCCTGGGCAGCGACGACCCCGTTAAACCGAGCCCGGGTCATGTTTAAATTCAAAGACCTAGTAGAGCAGAATAGCGACAGCTTAAAGGCAATGATCACTGCCGAGCACGGAAAAGTCCTGGGCGATGCAGGAGGTGAAGTAACCCGCGGTCTGGAAGTGATCGAGTTTGCCTGCGGGATACCGCATTTATTAAAGGGAGAACACTCCAAAAATGTTGGTACCGATGTGGATTCGTGGTCAGAAATGCAGCCCCTGGGCGTGGTTGCAGGTATTACACCATTTAACTTTCCTGTAATGGTGCCCATGTGGATGTTTCCTGTGGCTATCGCCTGTGGGAACACCTTTGTCCTGAAACCTTCAGAGCGAGACCCCTCTCCTTCATTACTGATTGCAGAGCTATTTAAACAAGCCGGCTTACCCGATGGTGTATTCAATGTGATCAATGGCGACAAAACTGCAGTTGATGCCCTGCTGGCACACCAGGACGTACAGGCAGTAAGCTTCGTCGGTTCGACCCCTATAGCACAATACATCTATGCTACCGCCAGTGCGCACGGTAAACGGGTTCAGGCTCTGGGCGGCGCTAAAAACCATATGTTGATTATGCCGGATGCCGATATAGATCAGGCCGTCGATGCGCTGATGGGCGCGGCCTATGGTTCCGCGGGCGAGCGCTGTATGGCGATTTCAGTGGCAGTCTGTGTGGGCGACGAAGCCGCCGATCAACTCATCGAAAAACTAACCCCGAAGGTGCAAAACCTGAAGGTCTTGCCTGGCACTGAAGCTGAGGCTGAAATGGGGCCTCTGGTTACAGCTCAGCATCTTGAGAGAGTAACAGGCTATGTTGATCTGGGAGTGGAAGAGGGAGCATCCCTGATTGTGGACGGACGTAATCACAAAGTTTTAGATTATGAAGGAGGATATTTTATAGGTGGCTGTCTGTTTGATAATGTCACTGAAGACATGCGTATTTATCAGGACGAAATATTTGGTCCGGTGCTATGCGTGGTTCGTGTTCCCAGTTTTGATGCCGGGTGTGAGTTAATCAACAACCACGAATACGGCAACGGCACGACTATTTTTACTCGCGACGGCGACAGTGCCCGGCAGTTTACCCACAGCATTCAGATAGGTATGGTTGGCGTGAATGTCCCCATCCCCGTCCCAATGGCATTTCACAGCTTTGGCGGATGGAAGCGATCACTGTTCGGGCCGCTCTATGTACATGGTCCTGATGGGGTAAGGTTCTACACGCGAATGAAGACGGTGACATCCAGGTGGCCAGCTGGTCTCCGCAGGGGCAGCGATTTTTCTATGCCAACCATGAAGTAACACTGTGTATCGATTCACTGGCACGGAGATTTTATGAAGAGACTAAGTTTTCTGGTTTTGTAATTGTTTGATTGCTGGGTTAAAACCAGGAATTTATCTATCCCATGGATCGTCGGCTAAGACGCTTTGCGGCTGCCAGTCAACCTGACCCAATCCGATTCGACTGCGGGCGTTTCCATGTCAAACCATTCACAGTAGCGCTGTAACAGCGATTCTGCCTGGTCTTCCAACACCCCGGATAGCACAATTGCGCCGCCGGATTTGACCAGTTGAGCAAATAACAAAGCAAGCTCCCTTAAAGGCTCTGCCAGAATGTTGGCGAGAACTATGTCTGCTTGCATGGCAGGTAACTGGTCGGGCAGGTAGCAGCGAATGTGTTCTGCGGCGATGCCATTGCGCTGCCTGTTATCTTGCGTGGCCTCTAATGCCTGCGCGTCATTATCCACAGCATGTACTTCTTTAGCACCTAGCAGGGCTGCAGCGATGGCCAGCACTCCAGAGCCACAGCCATAGTCGATCACGCGCTTGCCGGTAAGCTCAGCCTGGTCGAGCCAGCGTAAACACAAGCCGGTGGTGGCGTGAGTGCCACTACCAAAGGCCAGCCCAGGATCGAGCATGATATTGACTGCATTGCTATCAGGTGGAGTCTGCCAGCTTGGGCAAATCCAGAGCCTGTGGCCAAATTGAATGGCCGAAAAACTCTCCATCCAGCTTCGTTCCCATTCTTTGTCTGGCAGAATTTCCAGTTTCACTGCGGAATTGCTGACAGTAGCTGGATGGTTGTGTAACCACTGAATAGTTTGCTCCAATGATGTTGCTGCGTCGAAGAGACAAAGCAAAACCGTGCTATCCCAAAGAGGAGTGCTACCTGGCGCCTTTTGAAATACGGGCTGGTCTTCGCCATCCTGGTAGCTAATTGCCAGTGCACCCCGCTCAAGTAATTGTTGCTCGAGTTGTTCCAGTTCGGCAGAGTGGACCCTTACTCTGAGTTGTTGCCAGGGCATGTAAAGACCTCAGGACCAATCAAAAGGGTCAGTGTGTTGATTTATGAGCTTAGTTTCTGCTCCAGGTAATGAATGTTGACACCGCCCTTTTGGAATTCGGCATCCCGGACCAAATCTCGTTGCAGGGAGATATTGCTGCGGATACCGTCAATCAATAATTCATCGAGAGCGTTTTGCATACGCACCAGGGCTTGCTCCCGCGTGTCAGCAGAGCTAATCAGCTTCGCTATCAGTGAGTCATAGTTGGGTGGAACCGTGTAGCCACTGTATAAGTGAGAATCGACGCGTATGCCATTTCCCCCCGGGGCGTGGAATAGATTGACCTTGCCGGGGCAGGGTAGAAAGGTGATAGGGTCTTCTGCGTTGATTCGACATTCGAATGAATGTCCCTTTATCTTGATGTCAGCTTGAGAGAGTGACAGCTCATCCCCACTGGCGATTCGTAACTGTTCTTTCACGATATCAACGCCGGTCACCATTTCTGTAACCGGGTGTTCTACCTGCAAACGCGTATTCATCTCGATGAAATAAAACTCTTCATCCTCATACAGAAACTCGAGTGTGCCGGCGCCACGATAATTCATATTGATACAGGCTTGCAAACAGGTTTTAGCCACTTCGTTACGTACATCATCCGGGATATTGGGTGCGGGTGCTTCTTCCAGCACTTTTTGATGGCGTCTTTGCAGTGAACAGTCCCTGTCGCCCAGGTGAATGGCATTACCCTGTCCGTCTCCCAACACCTGAATCTCAACATGGCGCGGGTTTTCCAGGAATTTTTCCAGGTATACTACGCCGCTGCCAAAAAACGCCTTAGCCTCTGACTGTGTTACATAGATCGCTTTCAGCAGGGCCGCCTCGTTGTGTACGACACGCATGCCACGACCACCTCCGCCGGCTGCGGCCTTGATGATGACCGGATAGCCGATCTCCTCACCGATGCGCTTGGCGTCTTCCAGCGAGGTGACCCCGCCGTCGGA
>PBTO01000108.1 GCA_002726595.1 Gammaproteobacteria bacterium
CGGACGCATGCCTTCAAAATGGCGCCTTGATTGCGAAACAGCCTGTAGGCCAGAGGCCGTATGCAATTAATCAGAGGTGCCTTTACTCGACGATCCAGGTATATCCACTATTAAGTAATTCCTGCAATGAAATGCCGTTTTTTCTTACCTCGGCTGCTTGCTTCTGGGAATCATCCACATAGGAAGCCTTGTCCTGGCGATAAATTAAACCAACCGCGACGGGAAAATCAGGACCGGACATCGTGCTTAACATTTGCGCCAGTACCTTATTATTCTCATCGTGAACCAGCAGCTTGGCCTCCGAGACGGTCTCACTCAGTTCAACAACTTTCAATTTGAGTGCCTGTGAGTCGAGCTGAATTCCCTTGTTGCGCTCCTTGCCAAAAACAAGCGGCTTACCGTGTTCGACTTCAACTTTGAAATCAGCGGCGAGCTTCTTGTTCTTCACATTCTCAAAAATGCCATCACTGTAGATTGGGCAATTCTGTAATATCTCGACAAAAGAAGCCCCCCTATGTTCATCAGCCAGTTTCACTACCCCAGATAAATGTTTGGCCTCAGTATCGATGGACCTCGCTACAAATGTTGCACCTGCACCTAAAGCCAGTTCGCAAGGTGCCAATGGCAAGTCAACCGATCCCTGGGGTGATGAAGGAGATCTTGTGCCAACTGCGGAAGTGGGTGAGTACTGACCTTTGGTCAGTCCGTAAATCTCATTGTTAAAAAGTAATAACTGCACATCCACGTTTCGGCGCAGCACATGCATCATATGGTTCCCGCCAATACTGAAACCATCACCGTCACCGGTAATCACCCATACGTTGAGCTCAGGATTAGCTAACTTTATCCCAGTAGCAAGCGCCGGAGCCCGACCGTGAATCGTGTGAAAACCATAGGTGTTCATGTAATAGGGAAAGCGGGATGAACAACCGATCCCGGAAACGAAAACCTGATTCTCTTTGGTCTGCTCCAAGCCCGGCATCAGTTTCTGCATCGTCTTCAGAATGGCGTAGTCACCACAGCCTGGGCACCAGCGAATTTCCTGATCGGTGGCAAAATCTTTCAGTGTCAATGTGGGGATCATTTCGCTCATGGATTCTCCCCCATTAATTCATATTCTTTATGAATCGCCGCCAGTATTTCGCCTATCTTGAAGGGCTGTCCGGAAACCTTGCTCAGACCTTCGGCCTCTATAAGGTATTCCGCACGCAGCAGATTAATGAATTGTCCGGTATTCATTTCAGGTACTAATACGGTGTCGAAGCCAGCCAGTAAATTGCCAAGGTTGGGCGGTAATGGCGAAAGATATCTGACCTGAATATGGGATACTTCGAGGCCTTCCAACCGAGCACGCTTTACCGCCTGATGAATTGCGCCAAAGGTTGAGCCCCACCCCACTACGGCCAGTTTTCCCGTTGTTTCCCCAAGGACAACTTCCTGCAAGGGGATATCACTGGATATTCCCGCAATTTTGGCCTGGCGTAGATCGGTCATCCTTTGATGGTTCTCGGGATCATAAGAAATATCACCCGAATCATAACTTCTTTCAATTCCACCAAGGCGATGCTCGAGACCCGGCGTTCCTGGTTTGGCCCAGACTCGAGCCAGGGTTTCGTCATTTCTCAGCGAAGGTTTGAATCCTTCAGCCTCGTCATGAAAATTTACCGGAAAATCCTGCAACGTGGATACATCCGGGATCTTCCAGGGCTCGGAAGCATTAGCCAGATAGCCATCCGATAACAACATCACCGGCGTCATATATTTAGTTGCCAGGCGTACCGCTTCGATTGCTACCTCGAAGCAATCGCAGGGAGTTGCCGCTGCTAGCACCGGCATGGGTGCATCGCCGTGGCGGCCATACAAGGCGATATTAAAATCTGATTGCTCGGTCTTGGTGGGCAAGCCTGTCGAGGGACCACCCCGTTGGGTATTGACTATCACCAGTGGTAACTCTGTTGCTGCAGCCAGGGCTATCCCTTCTGACTTTAATGCAATGCCCGGGCCGGCACTGGAGGTAACGCCCAGGGTGCCGGCAAACGATGCCCCGACCGCGGCACACACAGCGGCAATTTCATCTTCGGCCTGAAACGTATTGATTCTGAATTCTTTTCGATTGGCCAGTTCATGTAATAAATTCGAAGCGGGCGTAATCGGATAAGAAGCAAACAACAGGTCAATATCGGCCAGTTCACCACCGGCAATAAGTCCCCAGGCCAACGCCGTGGCACCAGTCATGTTGCGGTAAGTGCCAGCGGGCACATGGGCTTTTGGAATTTTATACAGATGAATACCCACCGGCAGCTCAGCGGTCTCACCATAAGCGTGACCCGCGTTTAATGCTGCAACATTGGCCTTGGCAATTTCTGGTTTGCTGGCAAATTTTTGCTCCAGACTTTCGATGGTGGGTTTCCGATCACGGTCGAATAGCCAGATCACCAAACCAAGGGTCCACATATTTTTGCAGCGCAGGCCATCCTTGTGACCAAGACCAAAGGGTTCCACTGCCGCCAGCACCTGTTTGGAAATATCGATATCCAGTACTCTGAATGGGTCCAGCGAGCCATCTTCGAGAGGATTGGACTCGTACTTTGCTTTGTGCAGGTTTTTCGCAGTAAAGGCGCCGCTGTCGACAATAACCAGACCACCATCTACCAGGCTCGTGATATTGGTTACCAGCGCTGCCGGATTCATGGCCACCAGTACATCCACCTCATCACCGGGGGTTGTAACATCCTCGGCACCAAAATAAATCTGGAAGGCAGATACACCGAAGGTGGCTCCCACTGGTGCGCGAATTTCGGCGGGAAAGTCAGGAAAAGTAGAGAGGTCGTTGCCATAAAGGGCTGTGACCTGGGTAAAAGCGCTACCCGTAAGCTGCATTCCATCACCCGAATCGCCGGCGAAACGGACCACAACATCCACTACATGCTTTTCATCCAGATGGTGTTCACCCAGTTTTTCTTCGACTAGCTCCATACTTTGACTCTATCTACACTGGCAATCAAAAATACCAGAACAAGGAAATCAGGGTCCTTCCCGGGTGGCGCCAATTCCCGATCTAATGACTCGAAATCGGTAATCCACACAGAACCTGATTAAATGCCTGCAAAAGGAGGCGGGATTCTAGCAGATAAACAGAAGCGGGTCTTTATCGCCGGCAGCGACCAAGACCCGCATAGGCAGGGCTTATTGCTTGATAAATTTTCTCATGATGCTGCCGTCGCCACCTTCGCCGCCGGTCACCTCACCCGTATACACATTGCCCTGGGCGTCCACGGTAACTCCTTCGGGTTCACTGCCGCTGATGAATCCCATCACGGTGCCATCTTCTGCACTGCCATAGGTTACGCCACGCTTGTCCTGGTAGTCGGCGACATAGAGGACATCGTTCTCATCGATAAACATACCACTGGGCCAGCCGAACTGGTCCCACTCGGTAATATAAGTACCTTCTTGATCGAATATCTGAATCCGGTGATTGGACCGGTCACCCACCAATACCCGACCTCTCTGGTCGATAACAATGGTATGGGGTAAATCAAATTCGCCGGGGCCGGTTCCTTTATGGCCCCACTCCATCAAATAGCGCCCCTGGGAATTAAATTTCACTATGCGGTTGTTATAGTGCCCATCGGCCACGAATACATCGCCGTTCTGGGCAACCGCCACATCGGCAGGTCCGTTGAAGGTATTGGGCAAGGTGCCGCTGAATCCCCTTGTGCCAAGGGTCAATAGCAGGCGCCCTTCGGTATTAAACTTCACCACGACATGACCATTCTGACGGTGATAGTCAGTCGCCCACAATGAGCCATCCGGTGCGGCCCGGAATCCGTGGGGCAAGGCCAACCACTCAGACCCCCAGGTCTTGATGACGTTGCCGGCCGGATCGAATTTCAATATCGGCGGTTCGGCCCGATGAAATGCATAGAGATTGCCATCTTTGTCGATGGTCACATTGGGAGTCTGGCCCCACTCAATCCCCTCGGGTAGGGGCAATGGCCAGTTCTCATCCAGCACATAGTCCTGTGCATTGGCTATTGTTGCCGAAAAACAGCAGGCAATTAGAAGAGCAGCCGCCGGCTGGAGACTAACTCGCTGTGCCGTAATTATTCGTTTTAACATAGTGTCACCTGAATCTTTATATCCCCATAGGGTATCGGTCGCTGCAGTATGTGGCCAGCGACAGCTACCCCATACTATAACGACATGGGCCTGGAACCAAATTCAAACCCACCGACGGGTAACTGCAAACCGACCGTATAAATCCTTGAACAGCAAATAATGCAGGAGAAAACCAATGCAAAAGTTACACATGGTACTGGGAATAGGCCTTATCAGCTGCTCCACCGGATTGCTGGCACAGGACGATCAGACACCGGGCAGCCGACTAATTGAGAATCTCGATGCCGATGGCGATGGTGTTATCAGTTTCGAGGAATTCCAGGAAAGCCGGCTAGGTGAGATTACGCGCCTGGATGAAGACCAAAATGGCATACTGACCCCTGATGAGTTTCTCAACGGCAGACCTCGTGGTGGTTTTGGCAATCGCGGCGGCAATCTGGATCAACAGGACCTCAGCGACGAGCAGCTGGCCAGATTGCAGGCAATGCGCGAGCGGATGGCTCAGCGGGCAAACGAGCAGTTTCAACGAATGGATGCGGATGGCGATGGACTGGTCACCAGCGAGGAATTCAAAGAGCAGACATTCTTAAATCTTGACCGCGATCAAGATGGTGTATTAAATGCCAGGGAACTCAGGCCGCAACGTGGCCGGGCGCGTGCCGGCAGATCGGGCGGTCGGCGTGGTCCCAGGGGTGGTCAAAGCGACCGCAGAGGTGACCGAAATAGCCAACAGTAATCAGGCAAAGCAGCAGCCCAGAGGCTCACCAGAGCGTAATGACCGATGAAGAGTTGATGTTAGCAATATGTAATGGTGACGAATCTGCCTTTCATACTATTGTACGAACTCATCATAAACCGCTCAGTCATTACGCATTTAGAATACTGGGTAGTAAAAAAGATACGGAGGATATCACGCAGGAAACGTTCTTAAGATTATGGATAAATGCTGATAAATGGCAGCCAGGCAAATCGAAGTTGTCGACCTGGCTCCACCGGATTGCGCATAATCTGTGTATCGATTATTTAAGAAAGAAGGACAACGCCGAGACTGAGGAGTTGGATGACCACGCCGTAGCAGGCGCAGAGAATAATACAAAGCTGGAGCAGTCCAGCGAACTGGAAAGACTTAATAAAGCGCTGGGAGGCTTACCAGACAATCAGAAGAATGCGCTGGTTCTCTGCCACTATCAGGGTTTTTCCAATAAAGAGGCCGCAGCAATAATGGGCGTCTCGGTTAAGGCAGTTGAATCATCCATTGCGAGGGCGAAAAGGTCATTACGCAAACAATTAGCCTCCTCGATAACGGACAATAATAAAAATCCAAAAACCAGGGCCGAACTATGACATTAGAAGAATTTACGAAAATTATTGTATGTTACGGTGCACAATCTGACCGCTGGCCAGCAGCCGTCAGAGACGCCGCGATAGATTTAACCGCCACCAGCACCGAGGCACAAAATTTACTGGCCGAATATGTGCAATTGGAAGCACTGCTGGACCAACAGCAGGTGCCAGATTTCCCCAATCTTGAATCCCGCATTCTCAGTCAGACACTACCGGCTCGCAACCACGCTCTCATAGATCGCCTAATAAATTGGCTGCTACCGGCAACATCGGTCAGGCTGTTGTGGCGACCTGTCCTAGCAGCCAGCCTGCCTCTTTTTTTCGGTATCGTGGTTGGCAATTTTTTCAGCTTTGGGGTAGATGTAGAGGCGATAGAAACAGCGGAATACTGGGAAGATGAGCTTTATATGTTGTCCCTCAATGATTACTCAGAGGCTCCCTAGCTATGGACAAGACTAAAATTTTGATCATTGGCCTGTTGCTTTCTGTTGGGGTTAACCTTTTCTTTGTGGGCGGGATCGGAGCAAGAATGTTGACTCGACCAGATCCCGGATTTCGCCCCTTTCCACCCAACATGGCCTGGGTTGTACGTGATCTCGGTGAGGCGCGCCGTGCAGAACTGGCACCAATCGTTGAAAGCAGCTCTCAGGCGATCCGACCGCTACGAGCTGCCATGTTCGAAACCCAGCGCCGGGTCAATCAGTTGATGACCGAGCAGCCACTGGACGTTACGGCCATTAACCAGGCTTTTGCAGATTTGCGCACTGCTAACATTAACTATCAGGAGCTATCCCACCAGCAATCTGTTGAAATACTGGCAGAGCTTTCTGCCAGCGAGAGAGAACAAGCCATGCAGTTTCTTGACCGTCGTGGTTCCCGCGACAGAATCAGGGGCGGCTTCGGACCCCCTGGTGAGGGTTTGGAGAGACGTATGCGCTGGGGTAGAAATCGTAATTTTGGACCCCGTCCCGGACTGCCTCCCCCACCTGCACCAGATTGAATTTATCCCGGATGAAAAGGACACACCGCCTACTAGGTATCTTCCTCAATACGCTCTACGCTAACTCTTTGCTCAAGTGGATACACTGCTGGCCCAAATTGATTATAGACGGCGACATCAGCGGCATCACGCCCGATGCCAATGGCAACGTAACCTCCTCTGAGCTTGGTCGGTGTTGCATCGAATGTATACCAGCGTCCGTCCACAAAGGCTTCAAACCAGGCGTGCATATCCATGGGAACCAGGCCGTATCGATAGCCAACTACCATTCGAGCCGGAATAGCGAGGCTGCGACATAAGGCAATTCCGAGGTGTGAAAGATCCCGGCAGACACCAGCCTGCTTGAGATTAACTTCTACTGCCGAAATCGGAATATTGCTGCTACCGGGCTCGTAACGGACCGTCTTGCGCAACCAGTCCTCTATGGCAGCTACCTGATCGTAACCCAGTAGCTGGCCTGCCGTAATCTCGGTCGCCATCTTGCCGAAGCGATCTGATTCACAGAATCGACTGGGTAAGAGGTAGTTGAGCACATTGTCGGGTAGATTCTGGACCTCTACAAAAGGAGCACCGGGTGACTGGTCTACCAGCTCCGTAACCATTACTTCGGCAGCCGTGTGTACTGAGAATGGTCCAGGCTGTGCAATTAGTCGCTGACATAGATTGCCATAACTATCTGTGAATTCAACAACAGGCACGCTTGGGGTGAGATTATATTCTTCGCGAGTTATCCATTGCTGTGAGCCACTGCGAGGCCGCAACATTAAGACAAAGGGTGTCGGCACAGCAATTTCAAATGTCAAATCACAACTGGTGAACAACAACATGTAGAAAATCCTTCT
>PBTO01000109.1 GCA_002726595.1 Gammaproteobacteria bacterium
TGCTGCGTTGCTTTCGCTTGATGGAGCGCAGGCTACGACGGCGCAAAAGCGCCTTGCAGCTAAACGCTGAGAGACCCGCTGCACCCGAAACTTAACCCTGGTCGAGGTACTACATTATGCCTGCACCCAACCACTACATTGGGCTGATTTCCGGCACCAGCATGGATGGTGTGGATTGTGCCCTAGTTGAATTTACCGGCAATGTGCCACAGTTGATTGCCCATTCCTGTACACCCATGCCGTCTGCACTGCGCAACGATTTACTGTTTCTGTCCGCAGGCCGGCAAGTAGATCTTGAGTTACTTGGTCGGGTTGATATTCAAGTCGGCAGACTATTTGCTGACGCGGTCAATGAATTGCTGAAGTCCGGGGCTATTCCGGGCACATCCGTAACCGCTATAGGTAGCCACGGTCAAACCATCTATCACCGGCCAGATGGTGATACCCCATTTTCAATACAAATAGGCGACCCTAACACCATAGCGCAGCTAACTGGCATCACCACGGTCGCAGACTTCAGGCGTCGGGACATGGTAGCAGGCGGTGAAGGTGCTCCACTGGCACCCCTCCTGCACAGGAATTGTTTTCAATCACCCGGGCATGATCGGGTGATCGTAAACATAGGGGGCATTTCCAATATCACTGTGTTGGCCAGGGATAATTCAGCACTTGCCTTCGATACCGGTCCAGGCAATGTGTTAATGGATTACTGGATCGAATCCAAGCAGCAAAAACAATTCGATGAAGCAGGCAACTGGGCAGCACAGGGGAATATTTGTGCAGCGCTGCTTAATCTACTTATGGATGAAAATTATTTGTCCCTGCCCCATCCAAAGAGCACTGGCAGAGAGCTCTTCAATGGCAAGTGGCTGGAAGAAAAGCTGAGTAAACTGCAGGAGCCCCCAGCGGCAGTTGATGTGCAGGCAAGCCTGCTGGAATATACCGCGGTGACTATTACACAAGCTATTAGCAAAGAGCTTACTGCAGAGGAAATTTACGTGTGCGGCGGCGGGGCTCACAATAAAATACTCATAGACAGATTGCAGGAACTACTACCCGCAGCATCTGTCGCTACAACCCGCGAACTGGGCTTTAACCCGGATCAAGTTGAGGCGGTCGCCTTTGCCTGGATGGCCAAACAAACCTGTGAGGGAAATAAAATTGCCACGGGGCAATTAACCGGTGCCAGTGAACCGGTTATATTGGGCGCAATCTATCAATAAACCAGGATCAGATAGAAAATGAAGAGCCACAACCGCAGGTAGTATTGGCCATAGGATTATCCACAGTAAAGCGAGAGCCCTGCAGACCTTCCTCATAATCAATTCTCGCGCCTACCAGATACTGGTAACTCAAGGGATCTATCAAAAGCCGTGATCCTTTATGCTCAATAACCGTATCATCTTCGCTCACTTCCTCGTCGAAAGAAAATCCGTACTGGAAACCCGAGCAACCTCCGCCGGTGACAAACACACGAAGTTTGAGTTTATCATTTCCTTCTTCTGCAATGAGGCGCTGCACCCTGGATGCAGCGTTATCCGATAAAGACACGATTACCGGTTCTTGAGTCTGTACAACTGACATGGCTATTCCAAATCCGGGAAAGTTCGGTATTAGTCTACCGAGTGCTGGAGCCGATTATCGCAATAACCGACTGTTTTAGTCAATTATTCTATGGACAGGTTGCTATTGGTAGTATAGGCGTTCCTGTCGCTGCCAAGCCGTTTGGTATCCTGCTGATTGGAGTTGATGTGCATGAGGTTGCCATTGATTTCAGAACCCATGACCATTTCGATCAGATTGTAGTAAACATTGCCAATCACTATTGCCTTGGCCGCTAACTCAATGTGCTTGGTGGACCTGACATCGCCACTGACCGTTCCATTGATAACAACTGATGGCACACATATTTCGCCTTCGATAATGCCTGTTTTAGCGACTCTGATTATTGCAGCAGATTCATCTTCTGCATAAATGTTTCCCTTTATACGACCCTCTACAATCAATTCACCGCTAAAATGTATGTCACCAACTAATTCGGCGGATGTCGAAATCAGAGTATGGGATTGATCTGGATTGATCTTGCTGGTTTCTGTTTTCTTAAACATAGCGCTACTCTCCTGCAACAACCCAACTGAAATTTTTGTTTATACTCTTATTAGCTGGCGAGGTTGAGATCGCAGCTATGTGTATCTGTTCTGGTTCGAAGCCTGCAGGAAGCGCCAGTTCTCCCTCAATATTTTGGAAAAGTCTGAAGCGTAGTTTTATATCCAGCTGTTCTTCATCCTCGGACAATTCCCGAATCGGAATCACTACCTGTTCACCATCCAGCCTACCCACAACGTTAACATTTACGTGACCATTCAAATAGACGTCACCGTCGGTGTCCTTATGCCGCATCACCAATTTGTAACGATAGCGATCAGGCTGAAAGGTTGCCTGAATATTAAGCTGATCTATTACTAGGCCGCTGGACTCAGTCTCCTCCGATACGACCTGACGGTAATAAACAATGTCCTGCTCCAGGCGTACAACTTGTTCCCGCAAATTCCTGATCGTTTCCTGCACTTCCTCGTTAGCGCGCTGATCCATAACACTGGACCGATCCAGTATGGTTACCTCACGCTGCAACTCCGCGTTGCGTGCTCGCAGCTCTGTCAGTTCCTGGTTAAGCTCTTCTTCAGCGGCCTGAACAGTTTCCTGAGTCAGCACCGCTTCATAATAGCCATACATGAAACCACCGAACGCACTGGCAGCGACTCCAACGACTAACATCAGGACAAAAAACAGGCGTCGCCATGGCCGGTGTGGCACCACCACCATCTTTTCCTGCTTGCTTCCTCTGACAACGTTTGGCAACTAGGTAACCCCTGCTTGAGCAATTCTTTATGGCATCAACGCAATATTGTCCAGCCCGGTAGTTTCATCCAGGCCAAATACTATATTCATGCTCTGCACCGCCTGACCTGATGCACCTTTAACCAGATTATCCTCTGCCGCCAGCACCACTATCATATTATTCTCGGCGGAATAGTTTACCGCAATCTGGCACACATTTGCCCCTCTTACATTGCGGGTAGCAGGCTGCTGGCCCTGCGGCAGTACATCCACAAAGGGTTCACTAGCATACCGGTCTTCAAAAATTGATTGCAACTGCTTAATTGTGACATTTACACCGCCTTTAACCGGTGCATAGAGCGTAGCCAGTATTCCCCGTACCATCGGCGCCAGGTGAGGAATAAATGTAAGACCCACCTTTTCCGCGCTCGCGGCGTTCAATCCCTGGCAAATCTCGGGATGATGACGGTGTCCGCCTAGCGCATAGGCACGCATGGATTCCGTGGCTTCGCACAGTAAATAGTCTTCAGCGGCTTTTCGCCCGGCACCGCTCACACCTGATTTCGCGTCGGCAATCAATTGCCCACAATTGACCAGGTTATTTTCCAGCAACGGTAGAAAGCCTAGCTGAATCGCCGTGGGATAGCATCCAGGCACGGCAATAAGCTGCGCTAGCTTGATTTTTTCCCGATTCACTTCCGGCAAACCGTAGACAGCGTCAACAACCAGGTCCGGGCAGACATGGGTAGTGTCATACCATTGCTCCCACAGCGCGATATCCTGAATGCGAAAATCTGCTGAGATGTCGATTACCTTGACCCCCGCCTGGATCAGTGCTGGCACCGTGTGCATAGCTACCGCATGAGGCGTGGCAAAAAACACCACATCGCATGCAAGTAGCTGGTCGCTATCAGGAGAGGAAAACTCCAGATCCAGGTGTCCGCGCAGATTCGGAAAGTGATCCTGCACCAGAGATCCCTGCAGATCTCTCGATGTCACCACAGTTAATTCCAAATCCGTACGGGGTGCCAGCAGGCGTAACAACTCAACGCCCGTATAGCCGGTAGCCCCTACTATTCCCACCTTGATCACAAAAATACCTGCTCTGATTTATTAGCCAATTCCAATCCGAATGGGCGGACGAAGTATCTTACACCCAAGCAGCAAGAATGCAATAAACGGCTGTGTTTCATTGCGTAAAATCAAGGGCTTAGATCCTTCCCCAAGACTTCGGAAGTGAGCTGTGCTAATTTTCCTATTGCCGTATATGGAGAGTGCCGTAACAGGAGAGCGTCATGCTTTGGATAAAGGCTTTTCACATCGTTTTCGTAGTTTGCTGGTTTGCGGGCCTGTTTTATTTACCACGCTTGTTTGTCTACCACGCCATGAGCGAGGATCAAACGAGTAAAGACCGCTTCATCATTATGGCGCGAAAACTCTTCTGGGGTATTACCACCCCCTCTGCTGTGGCAACGGTAGCTCTGGGCGCGTGGCTAGTGCTGGATAATGGGCAGTATTTCCTGGCATTCTGGTGGATGCACGCTAAATTGGCACTGGTGGCAATTCTGCTGATCTACCATGGTGCATGCTGGTGGTTCATGAAGGGGCTGAGAGAAGAAACACAGAATTATAGCCACGTGTTTTTTCGCTTCTTCAATGAATTCCCGGTATTTCTATTGGCGGGCATCGTGATACTGATCGTTGTCAAACCGTAAATGGAGATGACCTGCTCCGTCTGAATGGCTGTTTATCATGAGCTCAGAAAAACCTGTAGTAATGTGCTTCTCAGGTCTCGACCCTACGGGGGGTGCTGGCATTCAAGCCGACATCGAAACCCTGTTTAGCATAGGCTGCCATGGGGCACCGGTGGTAACTGCGCTGACTGCACAAAATACGCAGAATGCCATCACCTCCCTGCCCACCGAACCCAGTTTATTGATTCAGCAGGCAAGAGCCATACTGGAGGACATCCCAATTTCCTGCTTTAAAATTGGTTTGCCCGGCAGTATCGATTGCGTGGAGGTAATGCACACCTTGCTCGAAGCCTACCCCGACATACCCGTAGTGCTGGACCCGATTGCCAGCGCGGGAGGCGGTTTCGAATTCAGTTCTGAGGAAATTCTCGATGCAGTGCGTACACTGCTATTGCCGCTCACTACCATACTGACTCCCAATACCGATGAACTGGCGAGCCTGGCTCCCACCGCCGATACGCTCAATGCCTGTGCCAACGAGATCCTCGATAGCGGTTGCCAGCATATCCTGCTCACGGGAACCCACGCAAAAACACCCGAAGTGGTGAACAAGCTCTACTCTACCCATCAAGACATAACATTTTTTACCTGGCCCCGACTCGAACACGTGTATCATGGCTCAGGATGTACTCTGGCAGCAGCGGTTGCTGGTTATCTGGCACACAAGCTCAGTTTGCAGGATGCAGTACAGCGGGCCCAGCGATTCACGTGGGAGTCATTGAGTCACGCCACACGTATGGGTTTTGGACAACATATTCCAAATCGAAGTTTTTGGAATAAGCAAATTCAATGAGAGAGTTTTTCACAGGCTAGTGCATGCAGCTTTCCGGCATTTATGCTATCACTGAAAACGCGGTTGATTCAGACTTGAACCTGGTACAGAAGGTACAGCAGGCACTGGAAGGCGGGATAAGCCTGCTGCAATACCGCAGCAAGTCTGCAGACCGGGATAGCAAATTGCGCAGTGCAGTTGCGCTGCGACAAATTTGTGCCGACTACCAGGTACCACTGATTATCAATGATGATGTCGAGCTCTGTCTGGCAGCGGGCGCCTCAGGTGTGCACCTGGGTCAGCGCGATGGCGATATTCAACAGGCAGTGCAGGCACTGGGGCCCGGGCACATAGTGGGGGTGACCTGCCATGATTCCATTCCCGTCGCCCTCAAAGCACAAAGACAGGGCGCAACCTATGTGGCCTTCGGTCGATTCTACTCTTCACCGACCAAACCCGAAGCGCCTCCGGCACCGCTTGCAGTATTAACTGCGGCCAAAACCAAGCTTGCAATTCCAGTTGTTGCTATTGGTGGCATCAACGCGGAAAATGGCCAGGCTGCCATCGAGGCAGGAGCTGACATGCTGGCCGTAATCAGTTACCTTTTTTCAGCAGATGATATTCAACAAAGAGCACAAAGGCTAAGTGAGCTTTTTAAGTAACAGGCACTCTCGGAATTCAAACTATGAGCAAGGAAAAATCCAGGAATCTGTATGACCTGGCACTTCAATACATCCCCGGTGGAGTAAATTCCCCGGTACGCGCGTTTAAGGGTGTGGGTGGCAATCCACTGTTCTTCAAGGCCAGCGATGGCGCCTGGCTAATCGATGTAGACAATAATCGCTACATAGACTACGTCGGCGCCTGGGGTCCGCTGATACTTGGACACAGACATGAGAAAGTTATCGCTGCCCTACAGGAACAACTCGAATATGGAATTGGATACGGTGCATCCACCGAGGCTGAAGTTGACATTGCGAAAAAAATTACCGGGCTTGTCCCCTCGCTAGAAAAAGTACGCCTGGTAACCTCGGGAACCGAAGCCACGATGAGCGCCATTCGCCTGGCACGGGGTTTTACCGGCAGAGACAAGGTGGTGAAGTTTGAAGGCTGTTANCATGGTCATGTCGATGGCCTGCTGGTTAAAGCTGGCTCGGGTGCCCTTACCCTCGGAGAACCCGATTCACTAGGCGTGCCCAAAGCCTATACCGATCTAACTTATGTGTTGCCGTACAACGACTGTGCTGCTGCGGAGCAACTGTTCGCAGAACATGGCAGCGAGATAGCCTGCGTCATCGTCGAACCGGTCGCTGGGAATATGAATTGCGTTCCTCCCGTTCCGGGTTTTCTTCAAACCTTACGTGAGCAATGCAGTCACTTTGAAAGTGTGCTGATTTTCGATGAGGTAATGACCGGATTCCGTACCGCTTTGGGTGGAGCGCAATCGGTATACGGCGTAACACCTGATTTAACCACGCTAGGCAAGGTAATCGGTGGCGGGCTGCCAGTCGGCGCGTTTGGCGGCTGCGCGGAAATCATGGACATGATCGCCCCGATCGGCGCTGTATATCAGGCCGGCACACTGGCGGGCAGTCCTCTGGCCGTAGCTGCCGGACTTGCCATGCTGGATGAGATTGCCAAACCCGATTTCTATACAACTCTGGAGACAAGAGCCTCCCAACTGCTCGAGGGCCTCAGACAACGGGCCGGGGCAGCGAATATTCCGTTCACAACCAACCAGGTGGGAGCAATGTTTGGCTGTTTCTTTAGCGCTGAAGAACAAGTCTCGCACTTTTCCCAGGTGATGAATTGCAACAACGCCCATTTTCAAACTTATTTTCACACGATGCTTTCTAATGGAGTCTACCTGGCACCTTCTTCCTATGAGGCAGGATTCATTTCGGCCGCACACAGTGAAGAAGAAATAGCCATTACCCTTGATGCAGCCGAACTGGCTTTCGCTGCCATTAATAAATGAATTAATAGAATCCAGCAACAGGAAATTCGCAGCATGAAAAAATATCAGGTTTTTGGCGTTGGCAATGCGCTGGTAGATAAGGAATTTGAAGTCGATGATGAATTCTTCGCAGAGTATCAGATCAAAAAAGGTCTGATGACGCTAGTGGCCCATGAGCAGCAACAGTATTTACTGGATATTCTCCGCAAACGAGTGGGAGTCAAAAAACGCGCCGGTGGTGGCTCTGCGGCCAACACGCTTTATGCCCTGAGCCAGTTTGGCGGTAGCGCCTATTTCGCCTGTAAAATAGCAGACGACGAACCTGGTGACTTTTATCTCGAACAATTAGGCCACCTCAATATTGAGACCAATACTGACAGCCTGCGAGAAGTGGGAACCACCGGGCGTTGCCTGGTGATGGTCAGTCCGGATGCCGACCGCACCATGCATACCTATCTCGGTGTTTCCGAAAATCTTGCAACGGAAGATCTTGACTTCGATGCGGTCAAAGATTCGGAATACATTTACATTGAAGGTTATCTGGTTACTTCCCGCAGCGGCAAGAAAGCAGTTATCGATCTGAAAAAGTTTGCCGAGGAAAACGGTGTTAAAACCGCGATGACTTTTTCCGATCCATCCATGCTGGAATATTTTCCCGACGATGTTAACGATGTGCTGGGTTCGGGGGTGGATCTGCTATTTTGTAATGAGACAGAGGCACTGCTCTGGTCCGGCAAGGACAACATCGAGGATGCCTGCGAGGTGATGAAATCTACGGCGCGACAATTCGCCATTACCCGTGGCGTGGAAGGTGCACTACTGTACGATGGAGAACAATACTTCTCGATTGCACCGCATTCTGTCGATGCAGTCGACACCAACGGCGCAGGTGATATGTTCGCCGGCGCATTTCTTTACGGAATCACTGCGGGAAAAGGATTTGTGTACTCGGGGAACCTGGCCAGCCTGGCATCGTCTGTGGTTGTCTCCAACTTCGGGCCCAGACTGAATGGAGCCATGCATGGAAAAATCAAGGCAGAGGGAGTAGTCAGGTTCTGAGCCCATCGACAAACTTTTTCACGCCATCGAACCAGGATGATTTCCGCGGGGTCTGCCGCTTGCCCTCGGCTTCCTGAATCTGCTGGAATTCATCCATAAGCTCTTTCTGCCGCTTGGTCAGCTGCACCGGTGTCTCAACCACCACCCGACACAGCAGATCACCCGTGCTATTTCCCCGAATAGGCTTTACACCCTTATTGCGCAGGCGAAATAACTTACCAGTCTGGGTTTCGGCTGGAACTTTTAGTTTAACCCGACCGCCCAGAGTAGGAACTTCCAACTCACCGCCCAGGGCCGCATCGGCAAAACCAATCGGAATCTCGCAAGACAGATCCTTACCGTTACGCTGGAAAATATGATGGGGCCGGACAATTATTTCCACATACAGATCGCCAGATGGTCCGCCATGAACTCCGACCTGCCCTTCGCCGGTCAGCCGAATTCTGTCTCCGCTGTCAACGCCTGCTGGCACTTTGACTGACAATGTCTTCGTCTCTTCGACCGAACCACGCCCATGGCAGGTGATACAGGGATCTTTAATCTGTTTGCCCGCACCATTACAACGGGGGCAGGTCTGCTGCACGGCGAAGAAACCCTGTTGCATACGCACCTGGCCGTGCCCGCCACAGGTCGAGCAGTCAACTGCCTTCGTACCTTTCTTGGCGCCACTGCCACCACAGGCAGAGCATTTCACGCTGGTTGGTATACGAATTTTTGCTTCTTTACCGCGTACCGCATCTTCCAGCGATAATTCCAGGTTGTAACGCAGATCGGCACCCTGCCGTACATGGGATTGATGAGAGCGGCCGCCCCCGCCAAAGATATCGCCGAATATGTCACCGAAGATATCACCAAAATCGGCAGTACCAGCACTGGTCTGTCCTTCTACTCCGGCGTGGCCGAAACGGTCATAACGGGATTTCTTGTCACTATCAGAAAGCACCTCAAACGCTTCGTTGGCTTCCTTGAATTTATCATCGGCTTCGTTATCGTCCGGATTGCGGTCCGGGTGATGTTTCATAGCAACGCGCCGGTACGCCTTCTTAATATCAGGCCCCGATGCGTCTTTCTCTACACCCAGAATTTCGTAGTAATCCCGTTTTGACATTTCAATTTCTCAATAATCGATCCTTCCCGGGGTCGCCTGGTCTCCATTTATTCAAAACGCAAAAAACCAAGCCATGCAAATGACTCAGTTTTTACGTAGTCTCGCTCTATGGAGTCAGAGTAAAAAATCGCTCACCAATAGCTAATTCAAGCTGATCGAGAATAATTTTTTACTCTGACCCCGTCGTTCGACAAAACCCGCTTACTTCTCTTCTTCCTTAACTTCCTCAAATTCAGCATCTACAGCATCATCGTCATCAGAACCTGATTCTGCACTCGCCTCTGCATCTCCACCTGATGGCTGCTCCTGTTGCTCTGCATACATCTTCTGGGCCAGGCTCGTTGAGGCTTCACTCAGATCTTTGGTCCTGGCTTCAATCTCTGCAAAGTCATCTGCCTTCATTGCTTCTTCCAGTGCTTCAATAGCTGCATTGATCTTATCTCTCTCTTCCTCTGTTGCCTTATCACCGGCTTCCTCCAGAGTTTTCTTCGTGGCATGCACCAGACCATCCGCTGTATTCCTTGCCGTGATGATTTCTTCAAACTTTTTGTCATCGGCAGAATGGGCTTCGGCATCCTTGACCATCTGTTCGATCTCTTCATCCGACAAACCCCCCGATGCCTTGATGACAATCGATTGCTCCTTGCCCGTAGCCTTGTCTTTTGCCGACACGTTCAGGATACCGTTTGCATCCAGATCGAAGGCGACTTCAATCTGGGGCATGCCGCGCGGAGAAGGCGGTATATCGGTCAAATCAAATCGACCCAGTGATTTATTTTGCGTCGCCTGCTTGCGCTCGCCCTGAACAACATGAATCGTCACGGCTGTTTGATTGTCATCGGCCGTTGAAAACACCTGGGTCTTCTTGGTTGGAATGGTTGTATTTTTGTCAATCAAATTACTGGAAACACCGCCCAGGGTTTCTATGCCCAGAGACAAAGGGGTCACATCTAATAATAAAACATCATTCACATCACCCGAGAGCACCGCCGCCTGAATAGCGGCACCTACTGCCACTGCTTCATCCGGATTTACATCGCGACGCGCATCCTTACCGAAGTAGTCTGCAACTTTCTGCTGCACCATGGGCATACGAGTCTGACCGCCCACCAGAATCACATCGTCAATTCCAGATGCTTCAAGGTCAGCATCGGCCAGCGCTATTCGCAGTGGCTCCAGTGTTTTATCCACTAAATCTTCAACCAGAGATTCAAATTTGGCGCGGGTAAGTTTTTGCACCAGGTGCTTCGGCCCGCTGGCGTCCGCAGTGATATAAGGTAAATTCACCTCTGTTTGCTGTGCAGAGGAAAGTTCGATCTTGGCTTTTTCCGCCGCTTCCTTCAGTCGCTGCAGAGCCAGTGGATCATTGTGCAGATCCATGCCAGATTCTTTCTTGAACTCATCGGCCAGGTAATCAATCAGGCGCAAATCAAAATCTTCACCACCCAAGAAGGTATCACCGTTAGTGGAAAGTACTTCGAAGGTGTGTTCGCCATCTGTCTCGGCAATTTCGATAATGGATATATCGAATGTGCCACCACCGAGGTCATAGACTGCGATTGTAGAATCACCCGCTTTCTTATCCATACCGTAAGCCAGAGCTGCCGCTGTTGGCTCGTTGATAATGCGCTTGACAACGAGACCGGCAATCTTACCTGCATCCTTGGTTGCCTGCCGTTGTGAATCGTTAAAGTATGCCGGTACGGTAACTACTGCTTCCTGCACATCCTCACCGAGGAAATCTTCTGCTGTCTTCTTCATTTTCATGAGAATCTGGGCAGAAATCTGCGGTGGTGACATTTTCTCACCGTTCACTTCCACCCAGGCATCACCGCTGTCGGCACCGATTATCTTGTAGGGCACCATCTTGATGTCTTTCTGCACCACGTCGTCTTTGAACTGACGACCGATGAGACGCTTGATGGCAAACAGGGTGTTGTTCGGATTCGTTACCGCCTGCCGCTTGGCGGGCTGTCCCACCAGCGTTTCATCATCGCTGCTATAGGCAACGATCGACGGCGTAGTCCGATCGCCTTCCGCATTTTCGATGACCTTTGGCTTGCCACCATCCATCACTGCAACACAGGAATTCGTGGTGCCGAGGTCAATACCAATTATTTTACCCATCCTAAATTTCTCCAATCATTTGTGGGCCACTCTTAACATTCCAATATTGGCCCAAACCTTCATAAATCAAGGGATCGATGCCAAAATAATGCACTGATCCCGTCGTTCATCTTAAATCTCTAGCTGAGCACCGCTAAAAACTCTGATTTTGCTACTTTTCAGGCCAGTCACCTGTCCACGGATCCGCCCAACGTCACTGAAATCAGGGGTTCGCGTTCTTCAGGGCAGCCTATTTCGACACCAGCACCATGGCCGGACGAATCACCCGTCCGTGTAAGGTGTAACCCTTCTGCATCACCGCTATTACTGTATTTGGCTCGACCTCCGGATTCTCCTGGATGGACATGGCCTGGTGCAACTGGGGGTCAAACGGTTCTCCAAGCGGATCTACTGCAACAATGTTGAATTTCTTGAAGCAATCGATAAAGCTCTTCAGTGTTAGATCCACTCCCTCATGGATCGCCTTCACGATATCATCTTCATTGTCAGCCGCCGCATCCAGTGCCCGCTCCAGATTGTCCATTACCTGCAACAACTCGGCACTAAAACGCTCCTGCCCATACTTATGTGCTTTCTCAACGTCCTTCTCAACTCGTCGACGCAGATTCTGCATCTCCGCCTGCACCCGTAACAGATCGTCCTTATGTTTCTGTGCCGTCAGCTCGGCCTGCTCCAGTTTAAACAGGGTCTGTTCCAGGTTAAGCTCCTGGGGAATCTCTGTATCTTCGGCAGTTTTCTGCTCCAAAGTTTCAGGGATTTCCTCTGCGCCATCGGCCCCCGTGTCCGGGGAGGTATGTTCATCGGAAGGTGTCTTATTACTCATTCTTTCCTCTGCGATTGTTCATCAAGGCCTGATGCTAAACCTTTTTACTAAGCCTTATTACTAAACCTTTTTACTATGCCTTATCCCGAGCCTCTATGGCCCACTTCGGTCTCGCAGATCGAAGCCAGCCCATCAATGTCAGCTATATGGGGTCAATCCAAATGGATTCAAGCGTTTTGAGGGGTAAAAATCAGCCCCCTGTCAGGCTAAATCTGATCCTTTGAGCCCGATGGGAAAACTTCCATGATTACTGGTGCAATTACTGATTTTGATCCAATATACTTCAGGTCTATGCTCAGTCTGCTATCCATTCAAAATTATGCCACTGTCGAGTCGCTGGAAATCGATCTGGGACCGGGGATGTCAGTCATAACCGGCGAGACCGGTGCTGGAAAATCCATTATTCTCGGTGCACTCGGCCTGACCCTTGGCGACAGAGCCGATAAAACCGTAATACGCCCCGGCTCGGCCAAGGCCGATCTCAGTGCCGAATTCGATACTACCGGCAATGCGACGGCCAGAGACTGGCTCAAGGAGAATGACTTGGCCGCCGGGCATGAAGCGGGGTTTTGTATATTGCGCCGGGTAGTTAACAGCGATGGCAGATCCAAGGGTTATATAAACGGCTCCCCGGTCACGCTGGCCAATTTAAAAACCCTCGGGGAGATGCTCATTGATATCCACAGCCAGCATGAGCATCAGTCGCTGCTACTCAGAAGTACGCATCAGCTATTGCTGGACGAGTTTGCGTTGCAGCAGGACCTGGTTAGCTCGGTACAAGCCACCTGGAAAAGCTGGCAGAAAAACTTTCAACAGATCGAAGAGCTCACTGCACAGTCGGAAGAATCCTCGGCCCATTCCCAGTTAATTGCCTATCAACTCTCCGAACTGGAAGAGCTGGCACTCGGTGAGGATGAGCTCATCTCATTGGAAGCCGAATTCAAAAAGCTCAGCTATGCCGATGAAATCCTGGATACTCTGCAGAATGCCCTGTCACGCTGTACGGACGACGAAGAGGGTAGCATAAGCCAGAGCCTGGTGCAGGTGCTTGGCCTGCTGCAGGCTATTCCCCATCGGGAAAAGCAGGTGGAAGAAATTATTGCCCTGCTGGACACGGCAAATATTCAAATTGAAGAAGCAGTCACTGAACTACGCGCCCAACTGGATCAGTTCGATGCCAACCCCGAGCGTCTGGATCAGGTCAACCGGCGGCTGTCGGATGTCCACGGTGTGGCTCGCAAGCACAAGATCAAGCCGGCCGAGCTGTCAGAATTTACTTGTGACCTGGCGGAGCAGCTAGGTCGATTACAGGGCAGTGATGAAGAACTGGAGCAATTGCATGCAACTGACCAGCGACTACGCTCTGAATATCTGGCTTATGCCCTTGAACTAAGCAGGCAGCGCAAAACCGCAGCACGGAAACTGGCCCATGCGGTAAATGATCAGCTTAAAGTGTTGGGCATGGTAGATGCGGTACTGGAAGTGAAACTGGAAAAACTGCCCGCCGAATTGCCCAGTGCCAGAGGGCTGGAAGCAGCCGAGTTCCTGGTCAGCACCAATCCCGGGCAGCCGGCCAAACCACTGATCAAGATCGCCTCGGGTGGTGAGCTGTCACGTATCTCTCTGGCAATTCAGGTGATAACAGCGCAAACCTCCAACACCCCGGCTCTGGTTTTCGACGAGGTTGATGTAGGTATCGGTGGTGGAATTGCCAGGGTGGTAGGTGAGATGTTACGGCAACTGGGTGAGTCGGCGCAGGTACTTTGTGTAACCCATCAGGCTCAGGTGGCGAGCCAGGGTCACCAGCATTATTTCGTCAGCAAGAAAAGCTCCGGCGACAGTACGGTCACGCGTATCGAGCTGTTAGATGATGAGGAAAAGGTACGCGAAGTTGCCCGCATGCTGGGCGGAGATAGTTACAGCCACGAATCATTAGCCCATGCAGAACAAATGGTGGTTAATAGCTGATTTCAGGATCAGCTAGCTGATGCAGTTCTTACAGATTCCGTATAAGTACATACTATGGTCAGTGATCTTATAGCCATATTTAATGGCAAGCACAGCCTGCTGTTTCTCTATAACCTCATCGAAAAATTCCTCTACCGAACCACACTTGGTGCAGACAATATGATCGTGATGTTTGGATGAGGTCATTTCAAATACAGAGTGACCGCCCTCGAAGTGACGGCGCACTACCAGACCAACTGATTCAAACTGGGTGAGCACGCGATAGACCGTTGCCAGCCCCACATCCTCATCTGCCTCCAATAACATCTTGTACACATCCTCAGCACTAAGATGCTTGGTCGTAGCAGCCTCCATAATCTGCAATATTTTGACACGTGGCAGGGTCACTTTCAGACCCGCTTTACGTAGTTCCTGGTTTTCAGTAGACATAAATTGTTCTCAATTAGTGCAGAATTAAAGGCCCTAGCAGGCTGGTTGAATAAAATGACAGTCTTTGCTGTCTACTCAGTATAGTTTATTGTTTGGTAAGAAAGGTTTTTCCGACCCTTTTACTAGGGTATTATGCACTTTAGTGTTTACTTAGGAAAGATAGAGTAGCAAAATATCTGCGCTTCATTGAGATAAATTGCCCATGAACAGTCTGTCAAAATCACTTATTATCGCTTCTAGCGCTCTCATTCTTAGTGCCTGCGGTATCGGCGCCCTGCAATTCCCGGGCGTTTATAAAATCGACATTCCCCAGGGCAATGTGATTACCCAGATTATGGTTGATCAGCTACGACCGGGTATGACCAAACGCCAGGTGATCTTTGTGATGGGCACGCCACTGGTCAGAGACCCTTTTCACCAGGATCGGTGGGATTATATCTACAGTTTTCAGCCCGGTGGTGGTGAGAGAGGGCAGGAGCGAATTTCTGTCTTCTTTGCCGACGATGCACTAGTGAGCTTCAGCGGCGATTTTGTCCCTTCCGCACAAGCTGGCGCTAACCCCTAAAATTCCAATCGCAAACCAATCTCCCAGGACCGACCCGGCACTGGCGCCACATCCTTCAACAGGGATGCGTGGTGACGAATGTTTTCATCCATCAGATTAGTCCCCTTGATAAACACCAGCGCGGTTTGACCTGGCCACTGCAGGTGGTAGTCGGCATAGAAATTCAGCATGGTGTAACCGGAAGTCGGTGTTTCATTTACGCCGTGATTGTTTTGATCTGACACCTCAGCAAGACGTATTTTCGCCTGCCAGTTAACATGGGAATGACGATACTCTAGCCCGGCTCTAAGCGCAGGTATCCGCGGCACATTGCCTGCGTGGTCAAATCTGGCCCTGACAAAGTCACTAAACACGGTAATATCCGATACGTGGTCACCTGTGCGCAACAGCGGCACACTGAGCTCGGCTTCAAACCCGGTAAATATCGCATCTTCCTGTAGATACCTGGCTATTTCCGTGCCGGCATTATAAAGACCACTATCGAAAAGATAGATGTAATCGGCAATGCTGTTATAAAACAGATTAAACTCACCGGTGACATTGCCAAGGTGCTTACGCAGACCCAGTTCAATATTGGTGGACTTCTCCAGAACCGACCGGGGATTGCCGACTTCCAGACGCTGGGTGGCGGCATGCTCCACCATTTCAGCAATGGCCAACTCACCACAGTTGGTCGCAATATTGGAATACAGCTCCTCCACCGTTGCCATGCGTTGAGAGTGAGACAGTGAGACGATCAGATTGGTATCCTCGCGAAAACGCCAGACCGATGAAGCACTCCCGCTCCAGCTGGTTTCGGCTTCACCACAGGCGCCATTAACCTGATCCAACGATTGTCGCTCACCGCGAATGCCAAACTCGTGGGTTAGCGCCCCGCGATCCAGACTGTGCACGGTAAAGAGCGCAAAGGAATCGATGTCAGTTTTTGGAATAAAGGCTTCCTCACCGAGTGCCAAAAATTCCCTCAGGCTGAACTGTATCCCTGTTACTCCTTCAAAATTGCCTGGCGTATTCAGATGAAAGGTAAAGCGCCCCTCAACACCATCCTGCTCCACCCGCGTGCCGACATCTCCGTTACTTTCCACCTCGACATGCTGGTAATCCACGGCACCTACCCGCCCACGTATTTCCTTCAGGAAGCCGGTTAGAGGAATTTGTAATTCGAAGTCCGCACGCTCCTGCTCCATGACAATGCGAACGTCTTCCTCACCACCGCCATCTTCATCCGGCACACCGGCAGGAATGCCGTATTCGTTATCCACTCGATTGACCGAGAGTCCAATGTGCCCGCTGTCCAACAGCCACGATCCACCCAGCGTCGATGAGTCGGCTTGAGTGCTGGAATTATCAATGCGGCCCTTGCTGCGCAATAAAGCCTGAAAAAATTCATCCTGGCCAAGTCCAACGCTGGCAGGGTTGATGGCAAAACCGTTCACCTCAACATCATTGCTCTCCCGATAGACGCCATCTACATGCCAGGCAAAGTTGCTCACACCACCTTCCAGCTTTAACACACTGATCTGCTGATCGGCGGCAGAACTGTAGCGGGATTCCAGCAGACCGTTAATGCCATTGAACTGATTGGTAGGAATGCGGTTATCAATCACGTTAACCACTCCCCCAACTGCGCCATTGCCATAGAGCAAGGTAGAGGGTCCTCTCACCACTTCGATACGCTCAGCCAGGGCCGGTTCGAGGCTGTTGGCATGGTCGGGACTGATGGCAGAGGCATCGATATTGCCGATGCCGCTCTGCAACATCTGTACCCGATTCGAGCCCTGACCGCGTATAATCGGGGCACCCACACCGGGACCGAAAGACGCAATATTGACACCGATCTCGTTCTGCAGAGTTTCCCCCAACGTGGCACCGAGCTTTTCCCGCAATTCCTCCCCCGCAAGAATATTAACCGGTAGCACGGTATCGGCCCGGCTCTGTTGCAAAGTCGAAGAGACTATTATTTCTTCGATGCCGTCACCGGCATGCTCCACTTCAGCACAGAGCACTACCCTAGGCAAAGCGGTACCGGCGAGAGCCACAATTGCTCCGATAGAAACTCTATGAAAATGCTTTTTCTTAATAGCCATTCAGCGATCCAACCGCGCCATGAATATTTCTGTCAGCCCCCTGCTAACTCGACACAGGAATATTCTGCTGCTAGCGGGGTACTACTAAAACAAATCAGTGAGACTTAAACGATTGGCGGAGCGCGACTCTATAGATCTTTAGCCAGTTTCTCCAGTGCATTCAGACCCACCACGTCCTGAGAAACCAGAAATAAATCATGCCGTGCCAACTCGGGTAGCTCTTTTTCGAGCAACTTAAGATGCTTTTCTTCCTGGCTTCTGCGTTCTTCGAGAAACTCGCCCATGCCAATTGGCACGCGCTTGTTTACTACCAGACCACCTACCGTTACGCCGGCCCGATCCAACTGGGCATTTAGCTCAATGGTTTCCAGCACCGGCAATCGCTCCGCCGCCAATACTATAACAAAAGAAGTCTTATCACCATCTGCCAGGCTATCTCTGAGGCCGGCGAAACGCAGTCGCCGTCTGTTGAGAATACTCCGAATTCCACTCTCTCGCATCATCTCGGGATTGTCAGGGTCATTGCCAAAGAACTTGTCCCCCATGCTGGAGTCGCTGCCAAGGTCTCGCACAATCTCAGCATATTTATCCGCCTTCTCACGACGCTTGATCAAGCCTTCAGTCCAGGCCGACATCATCTCCGGTAACACCATGAGCCGCGCCGTGTGACCGGAAGGTGCCGTGTCGAACACAATCAGGTCATACTTTTTTACACCTTTATTAACAATTTCAGCCATGCGTTCAAAAATCGCCGCTTCCTGCATACCCGGCGCATCCCTGGAGAGTGACATATGTTTATCCACTTCGCTGCGCAAGTCTATCGGCATCAATTGGTGTAGCGACCGGGTTACTTCTTCCATGTGGATTTTAACCGTTTCCTCCGGATCCAGCTCCACACCATCCAGGCCCGCCGCTAATTTGACAGTCTTCGCCCCGATAGTTCGGTCGAACAAATGCCCGAGGTTGTGGGCAGGATCGGTGGAAACCAGCAACACGCGCAGACCCTCATTGGCCATCGCCAAAGCCGTAGCGGAAGACACAGTGGTTTTGCCAACACCGCCCTTGCCACCGAAGAAAAGTATTTGCTTATCGCGCGCCAGTTCTAACAGCAATGTACGTGGTCCAGAGGTGAACGTTCCATGCCCATGCGTTTATGCCACTCGTGAAATCGGTCATAGACCACCGGCAGTAGTTCCAGCGTGTAGTAGGAAGCCGGGTTGGGAATGCCCATGCTCTCGGCGAAGATCAGCAACATGAACAGATCTTCCTCATCCCGTTGAGCCCGGGCGAACGAGCGCCGGTAGGGCGTCACATAGAATTCGTGAAGCCCCTGCTCGATTCGAGCCAGCAGGCTCTTTTGCTTCTTGCCAGACTTATCTTTCTTATCTTGTGCCATGTGATTCCCGGTTTTTGACCATTATGCAGGATTTCTTTGCTTCGCTAAAGGCAAAGATCCTGTGCCACAGCTATTCATTTCCGGTCGGTAGATTTAGAGCTCTCGGCCCGCTTCAGACGTGCCGTGTTGGGGTCCATCGTTAGCGGCCGGTAGATCTCCACCCGGTCTCTGGCTTGCAACACGTACTCCCGCGGAGTTGGCCTATTCTTGCCATCCAGCACGCTGGAGTAAATGCCCATTGGATCAGCCTCCGGATCGATAGCAGAAAACTCTTCGGTGATGTTGGATAGCAACACTGCCCCGTAGGCAGTAGTACCCAAAGGCACATCCAGTGCAATAATCAGCTGCTTCTCGGGCGTGGCATAGGCCACCTCGACCGGAATGTGCTCTGTCTCGTCTTTATCATCGTCCATAAATTGCTTCGGCTCGCAGCACCAGCGAATCCACCAGGGAATTGGTCGAGGCGCTGAACAATTTTTCCATGGCAAAATCCACCAGGCCGCTGGAAAATTCAAATTCCATATCCAGACTCACTTTGCAGGCATCTTCTTTAAGTGCCTTGAAGGTCCAGCAGGCCTGAAACTGACTGAAGGCGCCCTCGACCAGTTGCATGTCAATTTTACTATTTCGGGTCAGAGTATTGCGCGTGGTGAACGTATACTTGAGGCCGGCCTTGGCCAGCGTCAACTCGCCCACCAGTTCGTCTTTACTTTGGTTAATTACTCGCGCGCTTTGACAGCCCTGCATAAACTGTGGGTATTGGTCAATGTCATTGACCAGATCATACATTTGTTCGGCACTGTAATTCACCAGGGCGCTGCGATTTATGGATGTCATGGCTAACCGTGCCAACTCGAATCTTGTGCGAGCTTAAATGCCGAATAAATTGTAGGCAAAGAATTTAACTGCCACCGTGTTAAGGAAAACCAGAAACAGAATCACCGGGATAATCGTACCGAGAGAAAAGTTTATGTATTTCTCCAGGAACGAGCCACGATAATTCTCATCGCCCTCGGCCAGCTCTGCTGACATACCGGTAAACTTCCAACGATAGGCGCAAAACAGACACACCAAAAAACCACCAAAGGGCAGAATAGTTTCGTAAAATACATCGGAGACCAGATCAAAAAATGACTTGCTGGCTCCACCATAGTTGATAAACGAAGTGAGAAAATCCGAGATGCCCAAACTCATAGTGGCCGGAATGACAAACAGGGTTAGCATGCCAGCCTGTATGCTAACCGCCTTCCTGCGTGGAAACTGCCACTCATCAATCATGTAGGCAATGGGTATTTCAATAATCGACACCAGGGAAGTCAGCGCGGCAAAAAACACCAGCAGAAAAAACAGGAAGGCAAACACGCTGGCACCAAAAGCACCAAAGGTTGCCTGCATGGCAACAAAAATTTTCGGCAGGAAACTAAAAATCAAACTGACCGAACTGGTGGATAGTTCTTCGGTATTGGTGCCAGGCTCAAACACAAAAATAGCCGGGATAATTAACATGCCGGCAAAGAAGGCGATGCCGGTGTCAGCCAGCGCCACCAGGCGAGTGGAGGAAGCAATATTATCGTGCTTGCTGAAGTAGGAGCCGTAAGTAATCAAAATGCCCATGCCGAGTGAAAGGGAGAAGAAGGCATGGCCCAAAGCGCCGTTAATCACCGCCCCATTGATCTTGCTGAAATCCGGAATCAGATAATAACTCACCCCCG
>PBTO01000110.1 GCA_002726595.1 Gammaproteobacteria bacterium
TACTGTACCTTACTCTACCATACTCTACCTTATATTCCTCCTACCATACTACATTACTATTACCATATTACCATACTACCCCACGTGTAGTTGTATCATGTTCAATGGATAGAGTATTATTAAGCAATTCAATTTGGCTATATATATCATCAATATACCCACCTGGGGCGTAATTCACCAAGTCACTCATACATTCTATTGCACGATTCAGCATTTCTATTGCATCTGGCTTATTGAGTTCAACGCCGATAACAACTTCCTCGGCGTCAAGTTTCTGGCGCACGATTTCTGCCCCTCTAAGAAGGGCCTCCGGCTGTTCCAGCATCACTCGATGATCGTTGGTCAGAAAGGGTTCACACTCAGCGCCATTGATTAACAAGTAGCGAATATTCGCCCCATCAGGGATGGAAAATTTCACGTGGGCAGGAAAGGCCGCACCACCCATGCCCACAATCCCGGCATCCTGTACCGCCTTGACAAAATCTTCTGCAGACATCGAACTCCAGTCGATTGGATCTCCTACTTCGGCCTGCTGTGAGGCATAGGGATCGGCTTCGATTTCTATTGCCTGGGCAAAGTTGCCATCGTAGGCGCGAAATTCCCCGATCTCACTAACCCGACCGGTAACTGGACTGTGCAGAGAGCTTGAGACAAATCCACCCGGAGTGGCGATTAATTCCCCCCTTCGTACCCGTTGGTTTTTCTCAACCACCGGTTTGCAGGGCACGCCGATATGCTGATTCAGCGGCATAACAAACTTTGTGCCAAAGGGAACCCGTTGAATCGGCAGATTCTGGGTTTGTGCCTTCAGGTGCTGGGGATGGACGCCGTTTTGAAAGCTTTTGCTAAGGAGATTAAAAGGATTCATTTAGCCATATCGAGTTTTGCTAATCCGCCGGTTCCGATCGCGCAGGTGCGTTGCTCACCAGACGCACGAGCTGACTGCGTACTTTTCCCGCCACCTCAGACCTGATACCGTCTCCCTGATCTTTAAGTTGCTGCTCATATTCCGCTCTGATCGTTGCGATTTCCGCCTCGTGTTCAGTCTGCACCTGCTTCCTGATCCGTTCCTCTACAGCCTCTGTAAATGGCGTAACAACACCTGCCAGTTCCTGCAAAACTTGCCAGGCGTTTGTGGCCGCTTCGGTGGCATTGATCAGTTGTTCATCGACATCCAGTTGAATTTTATCTTCACCCGACTCGATGGTGATAAACGCGCTCTTGCCCTTGCGTCCTCTTTCATTCAGGCCGATATATTCAGCGAGTTCGACCCCATCATCCGCGTTGCTTGTCGGTTTAAAGTGACTGGAAAATCGCGCTTCGGTAGCTGCCCAATGGGCAATGGTGAAAGGCGCATCTTCTTCATCAGAGGGCGAGTCGTTGGCAGAGATGTCCAAACGGGTACCATGAACACCGGGCAGTTCAGGATTGTAGTTAAAGAGTGGAAATGCCAGGGATTGGGCCGAGAATTTTGCTTGTTGTAGAGTCAGGTATGACTCGAAGCCATGGCGTGCCGGGCTGGGCGTGTGAACACGGACAAACGCCGGTCCTGAATACTTGATCGCATCGGTAACACTTTGCTGATAATGATCAGGTCTGGCGATAGAAATCTGGGCTACATAGGCGGTTTGGCATGCCACTGCCATTAATCCGGTGTTCGTGCGACTATCCTGCGGTCGATCAGCCTTGCTTTGCAGGCCCAGATCGAGGTCCGTGAACGATATTATTTTGATCGGCAGGTCTGAACTCAGCGACCAGAGCAACTGGGCCAGACCGGCACCACCGAGTGTTTCATCATCGCCAACAATGAGCAGCGGTGGACAGATTTGCCTCTCTTCTTCAGACAGATCCTGCCATGTTAGTTGAGTGATTTCTGCCTTGCCAAACTCTACACCTGGTGGCTGCTCGATCTCAAGTCGCGCCAGGCGCAGCAGTGCAATGGCCTCGCAGGTCTCGCGCAGATGCCCTTCGAGCAAACCCGCGGCCATTGGCGATGTCTCATTGGAAAAATCCACAGTCACTGGAGACTGGAATGCATTGTAGGGGAAGACCGCAGCCCAGGAGGTGATGTTGCCGTTGGCTATGGCCAATCCAAAGCGGGAACGGCCAAGCCCCTGTCTGCCACTGGTGAGTTGGGTTTGCAGATCTGCCAGACGTCTGGTGAGATCGAGCAAGCTGCTTAGCCGCGCGGTATCAACTGGAGTGACACCGATACTCGCCTCGACGCTTTTCGCTAGATCGCTCAGCTCAATTATCGGTGACTTGACATCATCGACGCTTTTTTCCAACTGATTCAGATCCTCGTCACTGATCTCGAGAGCCATCACTTTGCGAATCTCACCGCGAATTTCTTCGATTACACTGGCGATCTCTTCGGAAAAAGCGGTAATTGTTGGTTGCTGTTGGTATTCGGTAGCAGCAAGAACCATGCGCATAGCGATTTTTTCACCAGAACCAGCCTCTCCCCCATCACCGCCGGACATGCTCAAAAGGCAGTGGCGGGAAAGATTCAATGCTGCCATGTTATCGACATCATCTGAGCTGAAAACCCGATCGATAGTCTCCGAACTGGTGTCTGGCGTCATCATCCAGGTATTCCAGGCCTGGCGCGCACTGCTTACAGTCGCTTCATCCTGAATCTGAAACAGGATCGCCTCTTCGGCACAGACCTCCTCGCACAGACCGCAGTCCTTGCAGGAGTCAGGATTGATTACCAGCGACAAGAGTTCACCGCTGTCCTTGGTCTTGGCTTCGGCCTGTTCAAAGAGTACATCGGTAACGGAAACAGGAAGTGAGCCGACTCCATCGCAGACTAAATCCAATGCTTCTTCGACCGCTTCCTGACGTTCCGGGGTAAGGTCCAGTTTTTCACTCAACCAGTCATAAGCCTCACGCAGCACAATACCAGCGTTCGCACCCAGGCTCTGTATCCTGGCCTGGCTCAGTATTCGGGATGTCAATTGCTTGGCCAGTTGGCGTAGTGAATCCCCGCCGACTACCTTGATGCCATGATCGATAAGATTTGCCGGACTGATAGCCACCGGAGCAATAGCGCTGTCGGGACAAGCGGTCCAGCACTCACCACAGCCGGTGCACTTTTCCGGATCTATCTCTGGAAATCTACCGCGCTGATCGGAAAAATCCCTGAAGGTCGCACTCAGTGGTGCAATGCTGCCGCTAGCCAGATACGGATCTGGTGAAAAGCGTTCCGAGCTACCGCCTTGGTAGAAAATACCGACCTGATCCCAGAATCGCGGTACGCTATCGAATTGATTATCTTTTGCTGCCAGATGTTGCAGGGCGGTGGGGGCTGATTTGTTTTGAGCGGCCTGATTATCACCGGTGATTGATGGCAATGAATCAACATCCAGCGGGCTAACATTTTCAAATCCATTTTTGAATAACTCGACCCGGGCTTCACGATTTTCTTCGGAAAGTGATTGCAGGGCTACACTGCGGATAGAAAATACCTTGCGCTCTTTCAATGTGGCTAACCCCGACTGCACGATAGTGCCCAACACTGCACCTAGGGTAATTTCCTCTATATCGGATTGTGCCATGGAGGCCGGAATCGGAATGGAAAAGAGCTGGAGTGATTTTTGCTCCAGCACAGCGCTGTATGGCGCAAGCATTTGAGCTAGCTGCTCCCCTGCCACTTCGGGAACAATAATCTTGCCACCAGTGCGCAGCCGCTGGAGTGTGTCAGCATCGACCGCTACTATTTTCCCGTTACTACCCCGTGTCAGGCAGACAATATCAAGTGCAGCAAGATCGCCGGGATCAACCAGATCCACATTGGAATGCAGCAGGAAGTCGCTACCTTGCTCCCCCCAGGCACCCTGTGACAGCCAGGGGCGAGATCGAACTGTTCCACCGTTTACCTGGTGGAGAATACTCGCTACATTCTGTGTGATCTGATCATGGCCGCTTGCACCGCTGCGCAGTATTGCAAGCGAGATTGTTCCTTCAACAACTGCATCCGGCGAGCCGTCTTTTGACCGTAATCCTGTTTCTGCCACGTTAGGATACGCACGCTTAAGCTGGTCCTGCAAAACCTGTCGTTTCGGGTGCAGGGTATCCGCTTCGAAATCCATACCCAGATGCAGGGTTGCAGTTTTTACTTTACTCACTGAAGAGGGTACCAGAGCAAGATCAATCGCACGCAAGGGCGCTCCGCCGATGCCGTATCTAACCGAATGGAGAACAGACGATAAGGAACCGGGCAACCGACGAAATTCGCGTAACAGTGGGGTCTCGGCACCGGGTGCCGGTAGTAATCGCTCCAACACAACAATGTTGGCTTTGCCATTGAGAAGAGAAGCCAATTCTTCGGCCGGAAATGGTCTCATGCAGGTCAATCCAATGACTCCGGTTTTGGGTAGAGAATCGGGAAGCGAATCTGCCACCGCAATAGCCGTTTCAACCGCGGCGCCCTGAGCGACAAAAACCGTCTGCGCACGCTCAAGCTTATTTTGGGTCAGCCGCCCATACTGTCGCCCGGTGATTTTGTAAAACTCGGCAAAAGTTTGCTCAAGCACTGCAACGAGTGCTTCCTCAAAATATACATTCTTACCGGCTGCACCCATGGCGTAGCTGTCTGAGTCGAAAGCAGCACCGGTAACTACCGGTCTGTCCACATCATGCCAGCGTGGTACGCTCAATCGCGTGTCGCCGAACAGCAGGCGCTGCGCCTCATTTGGAACGGGCAGTTCACTACTCGAAGCATCCAGCAAGCGCTTAACCTGTGACGGGCCCAGGATATTCACATCCTGCCATGACAGGGCTGTCTCCTCTGCATCCATCGCAACCAGTCCAGGGACTAGCGTTGTCTCGGCAACACGACGGGCAATAAAAGTGAAGTCTGCTGCCTGCTGGGCGTTCTGGGCAAAAAGTGTAAACACGCCAGTATCGCAGCTAAGGTGATAACCCTCATGACCACTGCCTGGCGCGATGCCGTGTCCAGACATGGCGTTGTTGGTGAGGTGAATGACGAGTGGTAAATGACGACCGCTGGCGGTAAACAGCAGATCCTGAATTGCACCGATATTTTGCCCGGTCACAAATGCTGTTGCCCGTTTGCCTGCCAGCGACAAACCGATTGCACTGGCAACCGCTTCACGAGCACCTTTGGTTGCTATGGAAGTCAGCGGTTGATTAAAAACGTTTGAACCATTTTTCTCTATCTGTTCGTGCCAGGATTTTTCCAGATTGACATCCCCACCAAGTACGGCGCTCTCGCTGATAGCTGCCTCAGCGATAACTACCGCCCTGTTGCCGGTAAGAAGAGTGAGGATCTCATCTTCCGCGCCGTGGGTCGGTTTACTGTATTTCCGATATAGCCGTACAGCTATACCCGACAAACCGGTCAGCTCAGCCATATCGCTCCCCTCTTACTTCAAGCTCCTCTTGCTCCTCAAACTGGTCTTTATCCAGCCACTTGATAGTGTTGGTGGCACAGCGAAAAATCACTTCCGGCTCACCTTTAATTGCACTGGCATAGTCGATAACGGGTAAACCATTCTCCATGGTGATGAGTCCGGGGCTTGCATCGAGGGCACATTTGCCGCAGGCGTCACAGGCGGTGGTACACAAAATAGTCGCTGCCTCACCTTGTAGTGGTGAGTTGCATTGCACGTAAAGCTTTTGACTGATTGGTAGTAATTCAAACAGATCTTTGGGGCAGGCATCGGTACAGTCCGGGCAGCCAGTGCAAAGATCGGTGTCGACCTGGGGCAGACCGTTGCTGTTCATGTGAATGGCATCGAAGGTACAGGCCACATCACAATCGCCCAGACCAATACATCCCCAGGTACAGCCCTTGCCACCGCCGGATACCATCGCCGCGGCGCGGCATCCTTCGAATCCCTGGTACTCCGCTATCTGGTGTGCCTGTACACTGCCACCGCCGCACTTCATTCGTGCTACCAGCCGATCGTGCTCGCCGACATCCACGCCAAGATATTCCGCTACATTTTCAACTTCTTCTGCAGTCGATACGGTGCACTGACTCGGAGAAACCGCGCCCTCCACCAGCTTCTCTGCAAAGGGCAGACACCCCGGTTGACCGCAAGCGCCACAGTTGGTACCAGGCAATAGATTGTTGGTGCCGTCTATTCTGGGATCTTCATCGACTTTTAAATAACGATAAGAAAAAGCGATGATTACGCCAAAGAAGAGTCCAAGGCCCATCATGATTGCAGGTGCGATCAATACGCTGTTCATTAGTTAAAAGGCTCAGCCCGAGCGATCAGATCTTCCAGATCAGGCTCAGAGGAATCGAGTGGTTTGCCCGGATGAATGCATCGTGCCGGGCACATTTCCGCCGCCTCAACCATTTCAGCAAACGTCCCTGCTTTGGTATCGGCAATTATGGCCTGGCGATTGTCGTTGTACACGAACATTTGTTTGTTGAGGTTCAGGCAGTCATCACAGGTAGTACAGAAGATTGAATCGATCCAGGGCTCATCAAAACTGACGTCGTCGTCATCCTCTTCTGTTGCAACCTCAGGTACTGCTTCTGGCTGGTCGGTGACCTCAGTCTCTGCTTTTGCAGTAACCGGTGGGGCGCTGGTTGTAGCTGGTGCCGGGGAGGTTGCTATTAGCGAATCGCTGGACAGATCAAGACCTACCAGCACATTGGTGAGCTTCGCCATGACCTCCGTGGTGGATTCTGTCTGGATCTGTTGCACAGTTTCCTCATAGGCTTTTATAAGCTCTTCCCTCTCGCTTGCCGCTAGCTGCTGCTGTTCTTCGCGCGACTTTCTGAAGGCTTCTTCAACGTGAACATTTCTCACGCCTGCCAGGGATTGCAGCGACTGCCAGAAATTCAGCCGATCACGACAGGCAAAAACAAGCCGTCGGGAAACCACCAGTTTGTGCATTTGCTGGTGCTCATTAACCGCCCATATATGCGGAACCAGCCGGTTCTGATCTTCTGCACTGGCATTGAGATAGGCATCAACAGATACCAGATCCTCTGTTTCACAGCCATCGGGCACAACCCGAAAGTGATCCAGAAGCTCAGGCTTGAGCAAGCAATAGTCTGCAAAGGTGAAGGCAAATTCCTCTTCAACCAACTCTTTTTGCGCGTTGGTGTAACTAACTGGATTCGAAGCCCAGTCATTTTCTGGACTGGGATTGCCAGAGAAATCCAGCCCGCCGGCATCATCCACCTGGCTCGGATCAAAATTGATATAGGGGTGGGCACGACTCTCAAGCGCCGCACTCGCCAATAACCATGGGTGAAGACTTTGGGATTCGGTGAAACCGGTGTTGATCAGGTGCAGGCAAGCCTGGTGACTGCCGAGTGCTGCAGAAAAACCCGACAGAAGAGACTCCACTTTGGCGGCAGACACCTGATTGATTACTGCGTGTCTGTGACCGATGCCAAGATAGGCCAGTTCCAGTCGCTGACCGCCCAGAATATCTTCCGTTTGTCCGGGATTGGTGTGCGGATCGGTGTTGATCAGTATATGCACAGGCTTACCTGATCCCAGCAGCGCCGAAAATGCCTGCATGCCATCAGTTGATACATGCTCTGCAGATTCGAAAGCTATCACCGTGGGAATTAACTGCTTCTCGGCTTCGTCGAAGGCATCGGCGTCGAAAATCGCAAACCAGGAGTCATGGAATCTTTCGTCATAACTTTCTGTCAGTTCGAGCTCAGCCGTGCGCAGACTCGCAAACAATTTCGCTAAACCGTTGGCACTCTGTTCATGTATTTCCAGCGCTTTGGTGCAGGGATCATCAGACTCAATAATCGTTAATGCGCTGGCATCTTCAATTGAAAAACTGCCGGGTCTTGTAACCAGATGCAGGGCATTTTCCTCAATCTTAAATTTCCCGAGTGCTTTGATGATTGATTTGACCCGTTTGAGCCGCTTCGATTCCATTGGCACAGAGCCTTTGCCCCGGTGATTGACAACATCCGCCATGGAGGAATTGTTAAAAAACCGCGAAGCCTCACCGACAATTTCACCCTGCCCTTCCTTTTCGTCCTCAATCTTGACTAGTTGTTGCAGACCTCTGGTTGCCTTCTCAATGCGTCGGATCAATGTTTCGTGTTGCAACTGTGTTCGCTGACGCACTTTATGTTGCAGCAGATGCAGGGCGACATTGGGCCCATACGGCAACACGTGGCTTCCCTGCGGAATACCTGCAACGAGCGTGTCAAGATCAGCCTGTAATGTATTCTTGCTCGACTCATCGAGGTTGATTTGCTTCTGCAGCGCCTGACCCGCCTCGGCAAGCAGATCTCTGGCCGATGTGGCGTAGTCCTGTCCTGAAACCTGATCTCGGGAGTAGGTCTCCAGCCAGTTGAGATTATCCCTGAGAATCCGTGCTGCGGTGTCATCCTCGGGTAAAGCGTCAGTTAAAAATTCATCGAGAGGTTTAGCCGCCAACTCGCCGTCCTCAGCGGGGGAAAGCAACAGGGGATATTCGTAGCGAAAACGGTGCAAATTGCGGAAATTATTTAGCAACAACGGCAGGTAGGCGCCGTCCGGCAAGGTTGTTGACGCAGTCGCCGTGGGTTCGCCAAGGTGAAATCGGCGCAACAAGTTGACAGTTTCCTGCAGCTCCTCGGTATCGAGTTCATCAGCGGGAGGAATATAAGGCTCATCTGGATTCGGTTGATTATGTACTGGCGAGTCCATGATTAAGTTATATCCTCAATGGTCGTGTTACGGTTAGTTCCGATTTGATCCTGCAGCTTCGACATCACAAGCCTAGATCAAAAATTTGTCGAGCACTTCGTTGACACCGGCAAGTTTCTCCTCATGGCTCAAATCAAGACCGTTGCTGGAGATTTCGTTGTACATTCTTGCATCAGGATTTCTGTACAAAAGTCCCACAGGAATCTTGGACAAATCTGTTGCCAGGCCCAACGCCGCAGAGAGATCACCTGGATCATGATCCAGCTGATTTTCGAATAACTTTCCAACACCATCTGGCACCGGTATGCCCTGCTCATGATTGAGCAGCAATAATCTGGCCGGATCATCCAACATCTCATCATTCATCACATCCATGAAAACAGGGCAGCGCTGTACGATACGAACAAAGCTGGTGCCCTTGTGCTCATGAGCCGCTTTGATGGTCTCGTACAACAGAGGTGGATTCCAGTCGACCATTTGTGCCACGAAGGAAATATTGGAAACACCGAGAGACACTGTCAGTGGATTAAGTGGCGGCAGGACCGCACCACTTGGGTGTGTATTGGTCTGGTATTCCTCAGGTGTTGTCGGCGAGGTTTGTTTCTTGGTCAGGCCATATATCCCGTTGTCAAAGACCAGTACTGTCATATCCATGTTGTAGCGAAGTGCATGAACCCAGTGACCTGCGCCAATTGAGAAACAGTCACCATCACCAGTCGCAACCCAGACATCCAGATCTGGTCGCCTGGATTTAACACCACAGGCTACCGGCAACGCCCGTCCGTGAAGACCGTGAAAACCGTAGGTTTTCATATAGTGAGGCAGTCGGCTGGAGCAGCCTATGCCAGACACCGATACGGTCTTCTCCGGTAATAATTGTTTCTCCCGGCACACCCGGTGCACTGAAGCCAATATGGCCAGATCGCCACAGCCTGTGCACCACCTGGGCTCGGCACCTGCGTAGTCATCCAGCGTGAAGTAACGATCATTTGCCTTTACAGACCAATCTGATTTTAGGCCAAACATTAATTTTCTCCCTCGATCTGGATGGCCCGGTCGATAATCACTCGACTGATTTTACCCGGCTGCAGGGGATTACCTGAGACCGTGGACCAGCAATCGATATCCAGCAGTGTGTGCGCTCTGAGTAGTTGGGCCAGCTGAGAATAGCGACGGGACTCATCAGTAATATAAGGCGAATCGATATCGTCGCTGTAATTCAGCTCGACAGTCATCACTTGCTTGAAGCGGCTACAGATCTCTCTAAGCCCTGGCTCGAATGGGGACAGGAATCGTAAATGTACAGAAGAGACCTTGTGACCGTTCTCCCTCGCCACGCCGACCGCTTCCTCAATCGTACCCAGTGTAGAACCCCAACCAACTATCAACAAATCGCCTTCCGGGTCTCCGTGGACTTTCGGTGGTTCCAGTGTTTGCACCATCGCTGCCAGTTTGCGACTCCGCATGGAACAGCCGGCCTGGTTAGTCGTGGCATCGTAGGCGATTTTCGCGTAGCGATTATGGGCCAAACCAGTAACTACATATTCTCCACCGCGCATACCTGGAATCGGTCGGGCTGACAGGCCTGTTTCCTCATCCCAATCGTAGGCTGATACCTTCTTATCCCACTCGGATTGATCGATGGGAGAAGAGAACCAGTCATCGTTAACTTCGGGTCGTTCAAATGGCTGCACACCAGTTGCGAGGTTTGCGTCGGATAACAAGATGACGGGAGTGCGGAACGACTCCGCTAATTTGCGTGCGAGGATTACAAAATGAAAACAGTCGCTGATCGTTGCAGCGGCCATGATTATCTTGGGTGAGTCTCCTGGTGCGCCGAACAGTGTGGCCAACAAATCACTCTGCTCTACCTTGGTAGGTAATCCCGTTGAGGGTCCACCGCGCTGAACATCGATGATAACAAGCGGTATTTCTGCCATGGACGCCAGGCCGATCATCTCGGTCTTGAGGGCTATTCCGGGTCCCGAGGTAATGGTACAGGCCGTTTTTCCTGCGTAGGATGCGCCGATGGAAAATCCGGCGGCAGCGATTTCATCTTCGGCCTGATGGACGAAGCCACCAACACGCTGAAACTCATCGGCAAGAAAATGGGATGCAGATGTAGCCGGTGTAATGGGGTACATGGCGACGAGTTCCATCCCGGAAGCCATAATTCCCAGTCCCACTGCCTGATTGCCGTTCATGACCACCATGCGTTTGTCGGGCTCGGAATGGCTTGCAATTTCATAGTGGATATCGATGCTGTCATAGGCAAATTTGTATCCGGCCTTGAACAGTGCGTGATTAGTCGATATGACCTTCTCGCCTTTACGGGCGAAGATGCTTGAAATCTCAGCGAGTGCTTTCTCCGTATCGCGGCTGTACATGTGAGCCAGCATGCCCAGGACAAACATATTCTTGCCTTTCCGGGGATCTGGAACCACTTTCAGGCATTCTTCCTGAATCGGCAGTTCAATCACTTCCAGACCGTATTCAGCAAATTCAAGCAGCGCGTCGGCATATTGCTGACGGATTTTCTCGTCTCGATCGCTTGCCCACATGTTGTCCAGCAGAACTACGGTTTTTTCATCGTAGGCGTTACTGGCGATTCTTGAGCGCAGAACCTGCTCATTAAATGCAACCACCAGATTGGCATCGTTACCCATGTTGGTCATAAGAGAGTCGCCGAGGCGGATTCGAATACCACTGGCCCCGTCTGGTGTGCGGGCTGGAGGCTGGATTTCGGCTGGAATAATCTCTACCGTCCAGACGCCATTGCCCATTCTTGCGCTAACTATTCCAAAAGTCTGTCCGCACTTCTGTGCGCCTTCGCCGGAATCACTTACTATTTCAACAATATGCTCACCAATTGATGTTGCCGAATCACGAACCTGCAGTTCTTCGACAACACCATCAATTTGCTTTACGGCTATTAGTTCAGCTGGATCGTTCATTGGTTTTCCTGATCATTGACTGCTACAGCGAGGATGCATCACGTATCGATTACCACTGAAATCGCGAGAGACTCACTCACACCCATCTCGTTCATACAAACCCTACGATTATACAGGAAGATTAGAGGCTATGCTCTGTTTACGTCCAGTTTCTGTTACACAGAATTCAGCTTTCATCTCTCGAATACCCCCATAAACCCTAGGGATTAGCCCAATCGGGCGCCTGCTATAAGCGCTGTGGCGTCCTGGCAGAGGTCCCAAGCTGGCCAACCACTCCCACTGCCATTCATGGCAGCGATTTCTAATTATCGCGTGGATTTTGAGTGATCAGATAGCTGGATTTGGACGCCGCCGGGAGGTATTGGCGGCCATACTTGCCAGAACAGTGGGGTAGTGATTCTCAACTAGGGAGCCTCTGATTAATTATTCAATGTCTCTGCGTGACCTGAAACGTGCTTCTGCTAGGCGCAATCCGCATTTAAAGCTTCCGCTCCTAGCTCACGCCCCTCACCTACATCCATGTAGGCGATGGCCTTAGTCCTTAACAAGGATTGCAACAACGCAGAAGAGCGCTTCAGGCCGCGCCCGCAGGGGCCTTCAGAGGAGCCGCATCTCCGCGTTGGCTCCCTAGCCTTTAAACTCCGCAACCATTCCCATTACGCTCTCTTTCGCATCGCCAAATAGCATCCGAGTGTTATCCCCGTAGAATAAAGCATTATCAAGGCCGGCAAATCCCGTCGCCATGGACCGCTTCAAGACGATGACAGTACCTGCCTCATGCACGTGGATTATAGGCATCCCGTAAATAGGGCTGGATTCTTGATCGAGTGCCGCCGGATTAACCACATCATTGGCGCCGATTACTATGGCCACATCGATACCACCCATCTGCGGGTTAATATCATCCATTTCCACCAGTTGATCATAGGGTACATTGGCCTCCGCGAGCAGTACGTTCATATGACCCGGCATCCGCCCGGCCACAGGATGAACAGCAAAGCGCACCTCACAGCCATTTTCCTCCAACTGTTCTGCCAACTCCTGCACCGCATGCTGGGCCTGGGCTACAGCCATGCCGTAGCCTGGCACGATGGCTACGCTTGAGGCGGCCTCCAGAATCAGGTAGGCATCCGCTGCCACCACGGGTTTCACTTCACCCTCGATTGCATCAGCCTGTTGGGTAACTGCACCGAAGCCACTAAACAGCACATTGCCCAATGAGCGATTCATGGCTTTACACATGATGTTGGTGAGGATCATGCCGCTGGCACCCACTAATGAGCCGGCTACGATCAGCAGATTGTTGTTCAACACGAAACCGGCCGCGCACGCTGCTAGACCTGAATAGGAATTCAACAGCGAGATAACCACCGGCATGTCGGCACCGCCGATGGGAATAACCACCATAATACCGAGCAAAAAGGACAGGCCTATTACTACCCAGAAGGCATTAGAGCCTGACGTAGTATCGGGATTCAGGCTGAAAATCACGGCGGCAACAATAATACTTAGCAATATGGCACCGTTTACCACCCTTTGCCCCGCAAACAATACCGCCTTGCTGGGGATGGTTTCGCTCAGCTTGCCATAAGCGACCAGGCTGCCGGTGAAAGTGACACTACCGATCAAAATCGACAGTATGATGGTAGCCGCCAATCCCGTGCTCACCTCACTACCAAAAAGTGCCGCACAAGCTACAGTGACACTTGCCAGCCCGCCGAAGCCGTTAAACAACGCTACCAACTCCGGCATGCTGGTCATTTCTACCCGGCGTGCTGCGATGGAACCAATGGCGGAGCCGACAACCAGGCCGACAATAATCCAGGTGAAATCGACAATATTCTGATCGAAAAGCGTTACCACTATGGCTATCAGCATACCGATAGCTGAGAGCCTGTTGCCCTGCCGGGCCGTGGCCGGTGAGGTCAACATTTTCAGGCCGTAGATAAAGAGCCCGGCAGACAGGATGTAAATAAGGTTTATTACTAATTGCCCTGACACTTTTTAGCTCCTAGTGTTTTTTCTTGAACATGGCCAACATGCGATCTGTCACCATGTAGCCACCAACCACATTGATGGTTGCGAGTGTTACGGCCGCAGTTCCCAGAATGGTCGCAGTGGTTTCCTGATCAGCTCCAGCTGCTACCAGTGCACCGACCACAGTGATACCGGAAATTGCATTAGCACCAGACATCAGCGGTGTATGCAGGGTAGAGGGGACCTTGGAGATCAATTCAAAGCCCAGGAAAATCGCCAGAACCAAAATAAAACTGAGATATACTATTTCCATTTCAGGCCTCTTAATTTATGCATTCTTTCTCGCGTTAAGAATCATGTCGTTAACCAGCTCACCGGCATGGGTAATCACGCAGCCCTTCAAAATTTCGTCTGCTAAATCAAATTCAAAACTCTTGTTCTCTGCGCTCCAGAAATCCAGCACCAGATTCAACAAATTGGCCGAATACATCTGGCTGGCGTGTTTGCATACCCGTCCGGGCAAGGCCCCCAGGCCTACGAGCCGTACGCCGTTGACTTCGATTTCCTCGTCCAGTTTGGAGCCCTCGACATTACCGCCGGTTTCTACCGCCATGTCGATAATGACGCTACCCGTTTTCATTGCCTCAACCATGTCGGCGGTAACAATGCGCGGTGCAGCGCGTCCGAATACCTGCGCGGTAGTGATTACGATGTCTGACTGTGCCATTACTTTTTTCATGCCCAGGCGCTGTAGTTCCAACTGTTCTTCGGTTAACTGTTTGGCGTAACCACCCTCAGTTTCTCCGGTATCACCCAGGTCAATCTGCACAAATTTAGCCCCCAGGGATTCCACTTGTTCTGCGACCACCGGCCGGGTATCAAATGCTTCAACACGGGCGCCCAGGCGTTTGGCGGTGGCGATAGCCTGCAAGCCGGCAACACCCACACCGATAATAAACACGCGGGCCGGAGAGATAGTGCCAGCGGCTGTCATCATCATCGGCAGACTTAAATCCAGTCGATCAGCCGCGAGAATTACCGCCGCGTAGCCGCCCAGATTGGCCTGGGAACTCAATGCATCCATTTTCTGGGCACGGGTTATTCTTGGGATCATCTCCATACTGATCGCCGTGACATTGGCAGCGGCAAAGGCATCGACCAGCTCGTGTTCGTTAAAAGGATCCAGATAGGAGACGTGGATGCTGCCGGTCTTTAAGGACTTTATCTCTTTGAGTGAAGGTTTGTGCAGCCGCAGAATAATGTCTGACTGTTTTAATAAATTATGGCCCGATCTCTGGATGCTTGCACCGACTTTTTCGTAGTCCTGGTCGGTGAAGCCACAAGCTTCACCCATACCCGTTTCAATATGAATTTCCGCTCCCTGCTTCACCAGTTTGTTCACCGAATCCGGTATCAGAGGCACCCGCCTATCCGTCGGATTTGATTCCTTGGGAACGCCTATGATCATGGTAATCTCCTTCCGCCAGCGGATATTGGTTTCATTATCGTTGCTACAAATTAATGACTAAATATTCGTTCGCCGTTGCCCGGATGGCCAAAAAGCTCGGGGCGAAGTGTATAGGAAGATAAGAGCTTATCCCAGCGAAATTTTAGAGGACAAAAGGGGATGGAGGCATTAAATATAAATGCCTCCATCCCCTTTTTTGAGTCGTGGAAATCAGGGCTTGCTAGACCCGATCCTTAATATTAGACGTTGCGTACTGCCGCCGCCATGGCATCAAACACTTCTTGCAATACACGTCGTGACGAGGCGATGTTCATACGCATATGTCCTTCACCACCGGTACCGTAACTACTGCCAGGATTCAGGTAGACACCGGACTTCTCGGTTAGCCAATCCTGGAAGTAGGACTCTGCGGAATTTTTGCCATGAACCTGGGCCAGTTCTTCTGCGCCGATAGCATCCAGGACCTTGCTGAAGTCCAGGAAGGTCATGAACGTACCTTCGTTACGGGTATAACCGACGTTGGGGATGTGCTCTTTGATGTAGTTCTCGACAAAAGTATGGCTTTCATCCATATAGGTATTTGCCTGGTCGAACCACTCGGCACCGTATTGATAGGCTGCCTCATTGGCCACCACGCCCAGCGTGCTGAGCTCGGCGCGGTGGAACTGATTCACCTGTGCCAATAGCCTGGGATTCTTGGAATAGAAATAGGCGTTCTTCATCGCTGCCAGGTTGAAGGTCTTGCTGATAGCGTTGAAGGACACGGAATTATTAACCACTGCTTCATCCCGCAAGCTGCCGAAAGGCACATATTTATGCGCGGCGCGAATCACGTCGGAATGAATCTCATCAGCCAGTACGACAATCTCGTGATCCAGAGCCAGGCGGCCAATGCGTAACAGTTCTTCTTCGGTCCACACATTACCGGTCGGGTTCTGTGGGTTGCAGACAATCATCGCTCGCACATCTGCCGTCATCTTCGACTCCAGATCCTCCCAATCGATTTCGTAGCGACCGTTTACGTAGCGCATTTGACTGTCAATGGTGTCCACGCGCGCGGCGCGGGCCATGGAGTAAAAACCGGAATAACAAGGTGACGTCAACAGCACTTTATTGCCGATCGGGACGAATGACCGCAAGGCGGCAATAATGCCCGGGTAGACACCGTCGGAAAGAGTGATTGATGCAGGATCGAGATCGACGCCGTGGCGCTCACCGTTCCACTTCACGATGCCTTCTCTAAGCGGCTCGGTGGTGCTGATGTAGCCCCAGTTGTGGTGCTGCACGCGTTCTGTCAGTGCTTCGGTAATACAGGGCGCACACTCAAAATCCATCGATGCCACACCCATGCCGTACTTGAATACACCCTCGGGGTATCTGCGTGCGGGGGAATCCCAGCGAGAGCAATTGGTGCCAACACGATTGTATGGCGTGTCAAAGTCATATCTGCCGCCTGCCAGTATTGGAATACTGGTTGAGCTCTGGGCAGAGGCCGTGTTGGTAACCGCCCCTGCGGCACCAACCAGCGCAGTCATGCCTGCGCTTTTGATGAAGGTTCTTCTATTCAGTCCGACAATCTTTGACATCGTTGTCCTCCTTTTTATTGTGTAAGCTGTTATGGAGCCCGCGCGGTGCCAGGTTTTCTTCTCAGCAAGATAAACCTGGCTCTACTGTTATGGGTTTCAAGATAAAACTTTTCTAAATACTTCTACTGCTATTTCCATCTCTTCTCTGCTACCGAGCGAAATGCGGCAGTGTGTTTGCTCCAGTGGTGGGAAGTCCCGGCCCACTAGCACTTTCTGCTCCAGACATGCTGCGCGGAACTCGCTTGCCGGACGCCTGATATTCACAAAGATGTGGTTGGTGTTGGAGTCCCCAACCTCGAAGCCCATCTCGCGGAAAGTGCCGACTACCATGTTGCGAATCTCGGCATTCTCCTGTGCTTCCCATGCAATGTGTTCTTTGTCCTCCAGTGCTGTGAGTGCAGCTATGGCTCCAAGCATGTTCACATCGCCCATGCCCCAGGCACTACGGATCTTGGCCAGGGTCTGTTCCTGTGCCAGTGCGTAGCCGATGCGCAGGCCGGCCAAGCCATGGGCCTTGGAGAACGATCGGGTAATGAAAACATTTTCAAACTCCAGAGCTAGCGGCAGCGCTGTTTCTATTGCACCGGGTCTGGCGTAGTTGATGTAGGCCTCGTCGATATGAACCATGGTGCCCGGTGCTTCCCGCATCACACGACGTACGAAGCGCTCAACAGCTTCAGGGCCATGGGCTGTCCCAGTGGGGTTGTTTGGATTACAGAGATAGAGAAGACCTGCTCCCGGGGCGGCACTGGCCAGGGCATCGAGATCGACACTTAATGAACTGTCGAGCGACTGCTCCTCTGTGGCAGCACCGATTTGGCGCGCCGTGCCCAAACTGGTTGAGTAAGTAGGCATCGGAGTCACAAACTTTTTATCGGCAGAACAGAATGCCCTTACCGATCCCTGTAACAATGGCGTGGAGCCGGTGGCCAGTTGCACATTGGCGGTTTCCACGTCGTAATAGTTGGCGATGCCTGCGCGCAGCTCGTTGACATGATCGGGCGAATAACCGCGGCCGACCCGCTTGTTAACATGGGCATGCAGTGCCGACATGGTTTTCGGGCCAGGGCCGCGAGCACTCTCGTTCTGGTTGAGCTGAATGATGCCATTGTCATAGACGCCTGACTTCGATTGAGCCCGGGTCTGCGCCCTGGCACGCTTGCTTGTTAAGGATGTGCCTGCCAGTACGCTGGCAGCAGTGCCGAGCGCGATTGTACTTACAAATCCGCGACGTGTTGTTTTCATGCGATTCTCCGATAGCCGAGTACGGCACTGAGTTAGACTTTGTGTTCTTGTTATTGGTTGTATGTTTTGTGTGAAGCAGTTATTTACAGATCCACGCATATTAACGCTAGCTCATTACAAAATACAGCGGATTCTGGACAGATTTGAGCTATTTTTGTAGCAGCTGAAGTAGGGAGAAAGGGGACGGAGGGATTAAATTTTAATCCCTCCGTCCCCTTTTTACCTTTTTAGCTAAAAATTAGTTGCCCGGATTTTGTAGTTGGGACGGTCTTGCCAGCTTTTTGTAATCGATTGCATGCTCAGGCCGCCAAAAATTTCACGATAGCGCAGATGACTATAGGGCCTTAGCTGAATCATGATAATCGACAGCATGTCTTCTTCGGGGTTGAGAAAAAACATGGTCCCGTACGCCCCGCCCCAACTGGCTGTGCCTTTCGAATTGGGCTCCCTGCTGATACCGACATCAGTAACCATTGTGTAACCCAGTCCAAATCCGTAGCCCGCACCCTTTAATGTAACCAGGTTGTCACCGATGTGATTAGAGATCATCAAGTTGATAGTCGTTGGGCTCAAATAACGCCTGCCGTCCAGTTCTCCCCCATTGAGGATCATCTGCTGTAGGCGATAGTAGTCATGGATGGTGGAAGACAGGCCACCGGAACCGGAAAAATATTGAGTTGGAGGACTGAATGTGGGTGGGGATGCTAATTGATAGTCATAGTTTTCATCGGGCGAGTAAATGGCCGCTACCCGGTCCAGTTTTTCTTCCGGAACATTGAAGTGGGTGTCCACCATACCCAACGGTTCAAACAATCTCTCGCGCAGGAAATCATCCAGTGTCATACCGGAAATTTTCTCCACCAGCACACCGACCTGATTGGTTGCACTACGGTAGTACCAGGCATCTCCTGGATGATCATCCAGCGGTCTGCCGGCAATAATATTAACCTGCTCTTCGATCGTGGCCGGCCTTTCCACTATGTTATTATCGAAGGCTACGCTGTGGGTCATGATGTGCCGCACGGTGATAGGACGTGCCGCAGGAACCAGTCGCTCATTCCCCTGCTCATCCGTCTCCCGCACCATCATGTTTTCATAAGCGGGTAGCCATTTGGAGATGGGTTCATCGAGTTGGAAATGACCCTCTTCCCATAGCATGAGCAGAGCAATACTGGCTACCGGTTTGGTCATGGATGCCAGACGAAAAATCGCATCCTCGCGCATGGGGATATTAGCCTCTTCGTAAAGCCAGCCATGGGTCTGAAGGTGCACAACCTTGCCGCCACGGGCTACCAGCGTCACGCCACCGGCAAAATCCTTGTTTTCGATACTGCTTTCCATCCAGTCACTTATGCGTTCCAGGCGCTGGGCGGACATGTCGACTTCCGCTGGATCCGAAACCTTCAGCTTTTCCGCGTTGCTGACAGACGTGCTAATAAGGAAGAAACAGCTTATGTATAGCAATTTGGCGAGTGTGAATTTCATGATGGAAGCTCCTTGTTTATAGGTCGACATGGGCTAGGAAGTGTCATGGTAGCAGAATAAGCCGAGCATCCAGAGAATGGGATAAATAAAAACTCTGCTGGCCCGGGCAAAGAACAAAAAAAGTTGATCTATCCCCATTTAGCTAAAACTACTGTATTTTTACTCTGATCCCAATTATCTAGGAAACAGGCCGAGCAGCCAGCAGGCCGTCTTCTTTGCATTGGATGACGCCGAGCTGACTATCTATTTTGCTTATTCTCTTCCCGGTCCCGATGTATTGGTTTACAGCTCAACACCCGTGCAGGTCAACATCACACCGTAAAAAAGGGGACGGAGGCATTAAATTTTTTAAGTTCGGGGCACCAAATTTTGTAATAGGAAAAAATTTAATGCCTCCGTCCCCTTTTTTTCATCCCCTTCTTTTAGCGCAAACGCTCGGCAATATCTTCTACCGTATTAGCCAGCGCAAGGTATCTGCTGCGTGTTGTGCCGCTCTGTCCGTTTCCCGCCTGCTCGAGCGATTCTGCAAGGGTTTCGAGTTGGGTGGCTGCTGCGCTATCGCTGCCATTGCCGTTTGTCAGCAGGTCAGCGGCGCGATCGAGTGCTGAGGTGAGTGCCTGGGCTTGTGCTGTTGAAATGACATCACTGCGCAGCAATTGGTCCAGATAGGCTCTGGCTACCACAGGTTCGGCTGGCCAGGTTTGCTGTTGTTGTTGTTGAGCGTTGAGAATGAAGTCAGCTTCCTGAAATGATGCCGCCGCAATTTCATTTGCCGTCAGGTAATCGCTGGGAGTCAAAGCGAATACATCCAGGCCGCGGGCAATTTCGGTGGCATAGATCTGGCCACCAAACCAGTAAGCAGACCAGTATCCTCCCATGACGAGCTCCTCCTCATGGATAGGGCCGCGGTCAAAAAAGGCAATCTCAGTTGGGTTGGAGGAGTCGGTAAAGTCAATGACAGAAATGCCACCCTGATACCAGGCCTGCACAAAAATATCTCGACCAGGCACCGGCACCAACGAGCCGTTATGAGCCACGCAGTTTTCCTCTTCGGTCTGTGGTGCCGCCATTTTGTAATGGCTGCGAAATTCCAGCTTGCCGTCGACGATGTCATAGAAAGCATCGGCACCCCAATCTATCGGGTCGAATGCCCGACAACGTGGCCGTGAGCCACCACCCCATTCATCGGTGAATATCACCTTGGTGCCATCGTTGTTAAAGGTGGCCGAATGCCAGAAGGCGAAACCGGTATCGATCACCTCATCCAAACGAACGGGATTCACTGGATCGGATATGTCGAGCAGTATGCCATTGCCAGAGCAGGCCCCGGCAGCCAGACCAATCTCGGGAAACGAAGTAATATCGTGACATTGACTGGTTCTACTTGTTCTCTGGGTTTCATCTCCGTGATCACCGCCGTCCCACAAACCCGCAATGACTCCTGACTCGGGATCGGTGAAAATTCGGGGGCGATTAACGACACGCGCATCCTGCGGCCTTGCTACCGGAATCTGGATCACATCGATACTGTACAACGCAGATTCAGGATTCTCGAAGGGCGAATCGTCTGTGCAGCCTTCCAGTTCATCGTCGGAACGCACGGAGCTTGTACCCGACCCGTAAACGTAGACATTTCCTGCATCGTCCGGGTCGGTTACCACGGTATGGGTATGGGATCCACGACAGGTTTGCACCGCCCCAACTTGTCTCGGCATGCGAAAGTCGCTGATGTCGAATATGCGGATACCGCGGAACCTCTCTTGGCTTTCCTCTTCGGCTACCCCTTGCAGACCGCAATCGAGTCTACCCCGTGTATCCTGGACCGACAGGACGAGGAGATCTCCAACCACAGACACATCACCCTGCCCACCCGGGCATACCACAGAACTGAGCAATTCAGGTGCGCTGCGATTGCCAATATCATAGGCGTTAAATCCGTGATAGTTGCCAGCGATAAGTACGTCTCCGGAGAAAGTTAAGTCCGTATTAGAAAAGGCTAGAATGCCCGACCGTGGCTCACCATCGTCGTCCTCATCTTCTTCATCGTCTGTTACCGGTACCTCTGCCACGGTATTGAGTGCAGCCTCATCGGCTACAGTATCCCCATCGGTTGGTTCATCAGAATCTGGTTCCAGGATTTCTTCTTCGGCATCACTTTCTCTGCTCATCGGCAGCCCCTGCGGATTCGCCGGATCGAAAAAACCATCGGGTTTTGGCAATGCAGCAACCAGTTCCATGTTGAGCGAAGCCTGACCGGCATCGTTGAAACCAGCCTGTAGATTGACCCGTGGATCGGGGGAGAATCCGGTTAACATGGCATTCATGCGCTCGATTTCGGCGCTTTGGTCAGAGGTGACATCTGATGTAAACGCGTAGAGCACCGCATCCTGCGCCGCTCCCCTTTGATCCAACAGATTCTCTACCATGGTCAACGCGCCGTCATGATGTTTGATCATGAGTTCGAGAAAAAGCGTGTCAAACTCAAAGCCCTCAGATTGCTCAAGTTGCGCCATTTCTTCACCCGTTAACATGCCCGGCATTGGTTCGAAATCTGCTGTGTGATGAGTCTCCAGGTCGGGGATCTCAAGGTCCCTGTCACCCAACCAGTCCTGCATCATGGAAATTTCGTCTTCCTGTGAGAGCGTTATACGCTGGGACATGAGTTCCATGGCCTCCCGGTTGCTGCGCGACTCAACCAGTGCAGCCATTTCCATAGCCTGGGCGTGGTGAGAGATCATCCCCTGCATAAACAGCACATCGGCTTCGGAGAATTGAATACCCGCCAGGTTGGATGCTTCCTCCACCGAGATCTGTCGACTCGGTTGCCCCGGTGCTCCAGGTTGAATAATCGGTGTCTGGGCCAGACTTTCCATGACGATGACGAAGCTGATCGCTACCGCTGCGATCAGGCGATAGGCAATGGATGATGGGAAATTCATTTGATTCTCTCCAGTTAGTGACGCTGTGCTGCGGCAATGCTAAAGCTGCATAGTACAGCTTTTTGGGGAAATTGGGGATAGACCACGTTTAGGCAATAATCTGCGGTATGGACCTGCCTCAAAGGGATTTGGATTGATTTAAGAACTTGCCCCGTCCCCGGCTTTCTTCTCGATTCGTCTGGCGTGAAGCCTAGGCTCTGTATAGCCATTTGGCTGCCTTGTACCATCGAATACCAGGTCACAGGCCGCCTGGAAGGCGATGGAATTTTCCAGGTCCAGCGCCATCGGCTGATAAAGTGGATCGCCTGCATTTTGCGTATCGACAACTCCGGCCATGCGTTGCAGTGTTTCATCAAGCTGGTCGCGGGTGCACACGCCATGCAGAAGCCAGTTGGCAATGTGTTGCGAGGAGATACGCAATGTGGCCCTGTCTTCCATCAAGCCAATATTATGAATGTCAGGTACTTTCGAGCAGCCCACACCCTGGTCGATCCAGCGCACCACATAACCGAGAATGCCCTGAGCATTGTTATCCAGCTCCTGTTGAATTTTTTCTGCTGTGAGCTTCGACCAGTCAGCCAGAATGGGTAGGGTTAAAATTTCAGCCAACTTCGCTGGCGACCGGGACTTGATTGCATCCTGCCGCTCCAGCACGTTCACCTGATGATAGTGCATCGCATGGAGAACTGCCGCGGTGGGCGAAGGAACCCAGGCGGTATTCGCGCCAGACTGTGGGTGTCCAATTTTTTCTTCCAGCATGCGTGCCATTAGATCCGGCATAGCCCACATGCCCTTACCGATCTGAGCCTTGCCCTGCAAACCACAGGCAAGTCCGACATCCACATTGTTGTCCTCATAGGCTTTAATCCACTTGGAGCCTTTCATTTCGGTTTTGGGAATCATGGCACCGGCTTGCATGCTGGTATGAATTTCATCACCAGTGCGATCGAGGAAGCCGGTGTTAATAAAAACAACCCGATCCCTGGCGGCACGAATGCACTCTTTTAGATTGAGTGTAGTGCGACGCTCCTCATCCATGATGCCAACTTTAAGCGTAGCGTTTTCCAGCCCGAGCAGTTGTTCCACCTGCGAAAATAAGTCACAGGTGAAACGCACTTCATCCGGACCATGCATTTTTGGTTTAACAATATAGATACTGCCTGTGCGTGAATTTCTCAATGTATTCTGGTTTCGAACATCAATGACACCAACAGCGCTGGTAATAACAGCATCCAGAATGCCTTCGAATATTTCATCGCCATTGCTATCGAGAATGGCCGGGTTGCGCATGAGATGACCGACGTTGCGCACCAGCAGCAAACTTCGCCCCGGGATACTCAGCTCACCTCCAGTTGGCTTCTGGAACACCCGATCAGGATTTAGTGTCCGCGTTAGTGGCTGCCCACCCTTGATAAAAGTTTCCGCAAGATCACCGACGATTAATCCTAGCCAGTTACGGTAAATCTGCACCTTGTCCTCGGCATCTACTGCCGCTACGGAGTCCTCACAGTCTTGAATCGTAGTAAGTGCAGCTTCGAGTATTACATCCTTCACGTTGGCCTGGTCGATTTGGCCGATGTCTGAGTTGACATCGATCTGAATTTCGATATGCAGGCCATTGTTCTTCAGCAGCACCGACGCCGGAGCGTCTACATCGCCGGTAAATCCTTGCAGTTGTGACTCATCGGCTAGCGTAGTTACCGAGTTGTCTATTCCAACCATTAGTTGCCCGTTGGTGATTGTATATTTTGTTGCGTCGGCGTGATTGCCTCCAACTAACGGACAAGCCTGGTCTAAAAATTGCCGTGCATAAGCGATTACTTTGTCGCCTCGGGCCGGGTTATAGCCCCCAGCCCTTTCAGCACCCCCATCTTCAGGAATAGCATCGGTGCCATATAACGCATCGTATAAACTTCCCCAACGTGCATTGGCGGCGTTCAAGGCGAAGCGCGCATTACTAATCGGTACGACCAATTGGGGACCGGCTGTTAAGGCCATCTCCTCGTCCGTATCTCCTGTGGTTATCTCGAAATCAGGGCCTTCCTCAACCAGGTAACCGAGTTCGCGCAGAAACTGCTCATACGTAGCTGGATCATGCTGCGCTGAGCTGGTTTGCTCATGCCAGGCATCGATCTTCGCCTGCATGTCATCGCGAATCTGGAGGAGTTGTTGATTGCGTGGTGTAAGACTGGTTAGCAGCGCTTCAAATTCTTGCCAGAATTGAGCCTGCTCCAGCTTGATCTCTGGTAATAGCTCCCCGTTAACAAAATCTGCTAACTCCGAAGCGACTTGTAATCCGCCGATTTGAACGTACTTGGTCATGGCGAGAGAGTATCGTGAAAAGAATAAAAAAGGGACAGATTTATTTTCTTAAGAAAATAAATCTGTCCCTCCAGTCGCCCCGTTATTATCCCGCGCTTCTTACGGCATATCCCCCTGCCGCTGTACCAATTCTACATTTGCGCCATGTGGCCCTTCGATATAGAAAAACTCGATCACGCCATTGGGCAGTGTCATCTCCCGCGGTTGGACAGATACGACTGCGCCACGGCCAACCAACTCAGCCATGGTGTCTTCCATCACCGGGGCACGCCAGCCGATGTGGTCGATGGTACCCTCGGTGCTGGGAAAGGTGTCTCCCTCAGAAACCAGCAGCCATACATTGCCGGGATAAAGCAATCCGGGCAATCGGCCTTTAAGGTTCAAGCGTACACCGCCAAACATGTTTTCGTACCAGTCCAGCGCCTCAGCCGGGTTCGGGTCTCTGAGATGAATATGATGTAATCCCAGATGTTGATCATCCTCGATCAACTCCAATCTAGTTCCCCAGGGATCGACCACGAAGGCAAGCTTGAACAGGCCTGGAATATCCCGTATTTCGCCCTGCAGGGTGGCGCCGGCAGCAACCAGTTGTTCTACCTTGGCATTCAGATTTGTGAAGGAAAAACCAATGTGGTCCACCACGCTGCCCTGGCTGGGCTTGCGGGTATTGCCGCGATTGGAAAGCCACATAACCCGGGTCCGGCTGTATAAGAGACGATCATCGCGACCATCGACCCTGTCACCGCCTATATTATCCAGGTACCAGGTTGCCGATTCCTGGGGATTTGGCACTGACATGTGAATGTGATCATACAGCTTGCTGGGGGACTGTGCTGACAGACTGCTGGCAAAAAAGCCGATTATCAACAACAGGGCAATTCGAAATTTGCTATTAATGCTGGTCATGATGACTCCTCAGAATATTGTGGTCTGGTCTGGTCTGATCTTTTTCTATGGTTTCGGGACTCTTACTAACTTTAGCCCTCATGTCAATCGGAATCTGGCTTTCAGCCACTCTATGCTGGATTCCGGCGCCCTCTTACTTGATAAATCTGAACAATAGTTTATGGTATTGCACAAGTTCACTGTTATTTATTTAGCATGCTAATTTGGAAAGGAAAGCATATGAAAAGCACCCTAACAGTTTGCAGCTCAATCCTGATCCTCATGTTGGCAGGCCAGGCGATAGCCCAGGCTGACAGCGACTGGCAGTTATCCCGAACAATTGATGGTCATCCCGATTTTCAGGGTGTCTGGGAGAACAACACCATTACGCCAGTCGAGCGACCCGATGTGTTCGGCGACAAAGAAATACTCACCGATGAAGATGTGGCTTTTCTACAGCGGCGAATTACAGAAATCACCGCCGAATCAAGCGATGCCCTGTTCGGTGGAGGGGTGCTGGAAGCTGCCTTTAGCGGCGAAGTGAAATCCTACGATCCAACGACTGGTAATTATGACCAGCAATGGATGGCAGAGCGCACGGTACACCGACGCACTTCCCAGATCACCGATCCACCCAATGGCAAGTTTCCGCCACGAACCGAGCAAGCCATCGCTATGGGCAGGGAAAGAGCCCAGCGCCGAGAAGATCACCCGGCTGATTCCTGGACCGATCGCTCCCTCGGTGAACGCTGTCTGTCTTTCGGCGCACCTCGCCTGGGATCCGGCTACAACAGTTACTGGCAGATTGTGCAATCACGGGACACGGTAGCCATTATTCAGGAAATGGCCCACGACGTGCGCATAATTCCCATCGTGGACAAGCCCCACATTGATGAAGACATCAAACTATGGCACGGTGATTCCCGCGGCTATTGGGATGGTGACACACTGGTCATCGAAACCACCAACTACTCCGATAAGAGCAGCGGAGGCCCAAACACGTCAGCAAAGATCAATGTCGAACGGCTGACCCGAATCAGTGCCTCAGCGCTGCAGTACCAATTCACCTCCATTGACCCTGGCACTTATACGGCACCTTACACGCGAGAGATTATTTTCGACCATACCCCGGATGCCATTTATGAATATGCCTGCCATGAAGGTAATTACGGCATGGAGAATATACTTGCGGGCCATCGGATGGAGGAAAGACTGGCACGGGAAGCGGCCGGGGAGAATTAATTAATCCTTAGGAATTGCTTTAAACGGGGTGAAGGGATCATTGCGATCCCTTCGTCTATTTTTTAACTAAGAAAACTCTGATCTGGAACTGCATTACCACGGGATTGATCTATATCGTGGCCTGTCACCCTTATCTGACGGGGGCATCATGAAAAATATAAACCTGTTGATTTTACTCGTAGCTACCTGCTCGATTTCCCTTGTTGGCTTTGCCGCCGATAATTTTGTCACTCCGCGTACCGAGTGGGGACAACCGGACCTGCAAGGGGTCTGGAACTTCTCTTCCAATACACCGATGCAGCGACCCCAACGCTTTGGTGAAAGGCAATTCCTCACCGCCGAAGAGGCGGCAGAGGCACGGGCGCAACAGGTTGCCGCCGATGCGGCTTCAGATGCCGCCATACCAAATGCGGGGGTCGACGCCTCGTACAATGATTTCTGGGTTGAGAGCGCGGGCATTGGCAACGATATGCGTACCTCCCTCATCACCTATCCGGCAGATGGCCGCATTCCAGAGCGGCGCGAAGGTGTTGCAGTGGCCTTCCCCGGAGTAGGACCGAGTGTTTCCGGGGAGCGGCCGGTGCGATTTATCGTTGGTGGTATTGGTACTGATGGGCCGGAGGACCGGGGTCTTTCTGAGCGCTGCCTGGTGGGCTTTAATGCAGGACCACCCTTCACTCCCAGTCTTTACAATAACAATGTGCAGATTTTTCAGAGCAGGGATCACGCTGTGATCATGACTGAAATGATTCATGATGCCCGTATCGTACCAATTAGCCCTGCCGATGCTCAGAACAATAGCCCTCCTATCGACGAATCGATCGGACTCTGGTCTGGTGATTCACGGGGTCACTGGGATGGCGACACTCTGGTGGTCGTCACGCGTAATTTCAACGGCTTGACCCAGAGTTTTAGCGCTTTCGGCAATTCTGCGGACAAAGTCCTGACCGAGCGATTTACTCGCGTGGGTCCCTATACCATCGTCTATGAATTCACCGTCGATGATCCCTCAACTTTTACCGATAAATTTACCGCTATCGTGCCCATGACCAAGGTAGGCGGACAGCTCTACGAGTACGCCTGCCATGAAGGCAACTACGGCATGTTGAACATTCTCCGTGGCGCGCGGACTGAAGAATCACTTGCAAACTAGGAATCCGGGAATCGATGGGATGATTGAATCGATCAGTATTTCCTGACCGACTGATCGCAATCAGATCTCTGCGCATCGTTTTGAAAATTTAGCAAACAGGGGACAGACAATGGTCCGCCCCCTGTTTGTTTACCTCGTTTAAGGCAGTCTCAGCGCTACCAGCCCTGCCGGATCGTCTGTTCGGGAACTGCCAATCTGTACCACGATATACTGCCTGCCCTCGTGCATGTAGGTCATCATCCCGTATTGAGCCGGTGCCGGTAATGACGTGCTTGCGAGGATTTCGCCGGTCAGCTTGTCCCTGGCGTGCAACTCCAACGGCGCATCGGGGATGTTCTGTATGCCACCCTCGCTGAGCGATCGGGTTTGCACAAGAATATCGCCCATCGCCATCTGGATGGAAAAGCCCACTCCTCCCGAATCGGGAATATCGATCCCTGCTAGCTGAGGATTGCTGGTGATTCGGTTGAGCGTCGGACCAACCGGCAGAGACCAGGAATGACGGCCCACATTCATATTGTATCCAGTGAGTTCGTTATCCATCGGTTTGAACAACCTAAGACCGTCGATGGTTGGCAAACCGCCACCGCCGCCGCCTGGTAACCAGGCCGCTACCGTGGTGCCCGTGGTAGGCGTGCTATTTGGCGTCACGCCACCATCGCCGGGCGTTGCGTAGTTGGGGTTGTCCCTGTCTTGCCCATCGGTAGGACTCATGTAACCGGGGGCAAAGCAGTTGCGGTGGTGAGAAACGAACATCATGCCGGTGCTGGGATCGGCCGCCGGTGGATGGGAAATCACATTGCCCCCGCCGATACAGCCAATATTATTGGCATAATCATTCTCGTGGTTGAAGGGCAACGCCGGCACATAGAGACCGCCGACATTGTAGCCATTCAGTATTACCATGGCCTGTTCTTTCAGTTCCGGGGTGTAATCGATGACATATTCTTCGGTTAACCCGTTGGTCACAATTCCGTCCACCGGCTCTGGCAGGGTGGGGAAAGGCTGAGTTGCCGCCGTGTAATTACCAGGGACTTGCGTCTGGAATACCGGGCGCTCCTCTATTGGCCAGATGGGCTCACCTGTCTCGCGATTGAAAGCAAAGACAAGACCCTGCTTGGTATTCTGGACCACCGCTGGAATGGTCTGCCCGTCCACCGTCAGATCCATCAACATCGGCGGGGTGGGAAGATCATAGTTCCACTGGTCGCTGTGGTGAATCTGGAAATGCCACCGGCGCTCACCGGTCTGTACATCCAATGCCAGGAGACTGCCGCCGAAGAGGTTGTGACCCGGCCTATGGCCGGCATAGGACTGAACAGTCGACGCATTCGTGACCATGTACACCAGTCCCAGTTCCGGGTCGGCAGATGCCGGTGCCCAGGTGGAGATATCACCTGACCAACGCCAGGCATCGTTTTCCCAGGTCTCGTTACCAACCTCTCCAGGCCGGGGTATGGAGTGGAACTTCCAGAGGAACTCGCCGGTTTCAGCATCGAAACCCATGATATCACCGGGCACATTTTCAATGCGGGTCTGGCCGTAACTGGGTTGATGGCCAACAAGTACCACCACCACGCCGTTAACTACAATAGGTGGCGCCGAGGCAGTGACCATACCCAACTCCCGCGGAATCCCGTAGTTAGGATCGTAGGTGCCACCGGCAACAACATAGTCTTGCCAGGGTCCCCAATCTTCCACCAGCCTTGGAATCAGATCTACGGAACCACTATCGCCAAATCCATCTAATGGAGCCGGAGACCCCCAGTTTTCCAGTGGCAGGCCAGTCTTGGCATCGAGTGCCCACAGAAAGAAGGCTGGGGTACTGATATAGATTACGCCGCGTCCATTCACCTCGGCGTAGGCAACGCCCTTGCCATAGGCTTGCCTGGGAGAACGTTGATGGCGGATGGTCTGGGGCTCGCGAAAGGTCCACAGGTTCTCACCCGTGGCCGGATCCATCGCAACCACCTGTCGACGCGGAGTGGCTACTGAATAGAGCATGCCGTCAACGTAGATCGGTGTGGAGCGGGAGAAGTAATCCAGGTTAGGACCGAAATTATCGCTGCGCCAGCGCCACACCTGCTCCAGTTCCGCAAAGTTATCGCGATTGATCTGGTCCAGAGGGGAGTAGCGTGTGTGACCGGCATCGCCGCCTAAATAGCGCCATTCGCCGTTCTCAGTCCCGGGCAGCCGCTGCGCGAAAGTGGTTGTTACCGTCAGCATCAAACCTGCGAAGGCAAAGCCGAGCAGGAGGTTCTGTGTTCGAAGGAATCTAATTTCTACTTTCATCATCCCTATCCCTTGTGCGTTAGTTTAATTATCAGGCTGGAGGCTCAACTTTAGGTGGCTCTCCTGAATATTCAATTATGCCAGATCAAGATTAAAAGCTATCAACTAAGAAGTCTATCTTTCATCCCGGGGTCCGGTCTTTATCAGCTCGGATTTAAAGATGAAAGTCGCGGAGTGCGGGGGAAAGTAACCTTTTACGCCAAGTATTAGTCAAAGAGATTAAACAGCACTATTAGTATCAGGTGTTTCAGCCGAATTACAACGGATTCAGACTTGGCCCATGACTTGCGCGTAAGTGCTGAATAGGTGCAAATGACAGAGGGCAGAAACGCTTTTGGAAAAAATCTGTCTCGCGGCATGATTCAGCGAGTGGTATTGGCGAAAACCCTGATACCCGAACCCAGGATATTACTCCTTGATGAACCGGCCAGCAGTATGGACCCACTGGCGCGGATAAATCTTAAAAACATACTGCTCAACCTAAGCAAGCAGGGCCTGGACAGAGATTTCCAGCGCCTTTGTAAAATATGCGGGTCTGCCTAATTTTCAGCTTCAGCGACAAGCTTCAGGCGCTCCACAACTGATTGTGTTTCCCGCTTATATATTCGGCGCAACAAAAAGTAAACTATGGGGCTCAAGCCACCCCTGAAACTTACTTCATGAGTGAATGTGGTGCCGCCGGTATTATTCATTTCGAAATACCTCCGCTGATCTATCACTTGATATAAGGGTAATTTTAGCTGTACGAGAAAAGACTCTGCCTCGTTCACTTCGCGAATTTCAAACCGGGTACGTGGCGCACCTTCCGCTTTCAGATAACCGACTGCACCCTCGGCAAAGCCAATACCTTCATTGAGTGAGGAATACTCAAGCAAGGTATCGAATTTCTTCCAGTTCTCCACATCGGTCCACAGCCGCCAGATTGTGCTTTTACTGGCGCTGGTTGTAGTGGAGTATTTGAAAGAACGGCCCGGCAGATCGATGACTTCGCCAGTTTCTACTTGTGCCGTCAACAGCCCCGGCAGTAAGAGGATTGCCCGAGTCAGGTATAGTAGCTTTGATTTACCCATGAGAGAAAGGAGACGGAGGCATTAAAAACAATGCCTCCGTCCCCTGTGTTGATCATTTACTCATTGCGTCGTAAACAAGCTGCTGTGCCACATTATTGTTAAAGGGCGCACCACGGGGTCCACCGCGCTTCTGCTCCATATAAATCATGTAGAAGTCGTTGCTAGGGTCCACAATAAAAATAGTGCCACCGATACCACGCCAGCCAAAATTATGGGGGCCATTGGCATTGTTGCCATCGGTTGGCTGGAGATGAAATCCCAATCCCCAGTCACCACGCTCACCGTAGAAGAAGAACTCTCTGGACACCTCACTGCCGATGTGTTTTTCGGTCATCTGCGCCAGGGTGTCTTCTTCAATAATGCGAGCACCATGATACACGCCTCCGTTTAGTAGCATGTTGGCAAAACGCACATAATTCTCGGCTGATGAATTGAGGCCGCCACCACCAGAGAGCATGGGCCTGACAATCGTGTTATCGCTCATCTGACCGTGGATAGGCTCCGCTATACGATAGGCATCCCCAGGTGCAACGAAGAACGAAGTGTCGTCCATGCCCAGCGGGTCGAAGATTCGCTCCTCAAGGAGTGCATCCAGTGGTTTTCCTGCTGCAACCTCGATTACCGCGCCTAACACGTCAGTCGAACGCCCGTAATGCCACTTGGTCCCCGGCTCGAAAAACACCGGGAGTTTGCCAATAGCCTGCGCCACTTCCAGTGCTGTATTGCCGTTAGTCGAGACATTTTCCCCGTAGAGTTTGCCCAGCCTGCTGTCTCGAGAGAAAAGCTCCTGAATCAGACCAGATTCATGGGTCAATAGATTCTCAACTGTCATCGTATTATTCGCTGGGGCGATTTCTCCGGTGGCCTCGTCCATGACCTGCAAATTGCCAAACTCCGGAATGAACTTGGCAACCGGGTCATCGAGCTGTAACAGACCATCTTCCACTAGGGACATCGTGGCCACGCTGATAACAGGCTTGGTCATGGAATATATTCTGAATAGTGTGTCTCTGTTGACCGGTGTGGGATCATCCGGGCCCTGTGAGCCCACTGTTTCTACAAAGCCTACCCCGTCGTCATTGCCAACCATTAGCAAGGCGCCCGGAATAAAGTCGCCATCCACTGCGGCCTTCATCTGCATCTTGATTTCATTGAGTTCGCTCTGGTCGATGCCAAAGTTGCTTGGATGTATCATCTTGATAGAGTTGATTGGTGGTTCGGCATTGCCCGCTGTAGCAAACAGCAGCAGATAACCGGCAGCACCAAGTCGAAGAAGAATCTTATTCATAATATCTCTCTTTCCTGAATTGCTCAGTTTGTAAAACTCGGGTACTCGAAAAATGCCATTATCACCTTTTTGGCCCACAACAAACCAGTACTTCGACCAGGGTTAAGTTTCGGGTGCAGCGTTGCGCAGAGACAATCTCTGCATCCCTCTAAAGGATCCGGCGATATAGAGATTACCCTTTGAGTCGGTGGCAATCTGATGACCACTGCCGATCATCCCCTCCACTTCAATGGTACCCACTGTTTCCATGGCCAGGCGGTCGACAACAACAATTCCGTTGCCGCCGCCAACGTACAAATACTGCTGCGCCGAATCGCTGGACAACTCGAGATTACGCGCGAAGGGAATGTCGTGTCGTATTAATTGCTGCATAAACTGTCCATCCCGTGAGAACACCTGCACCCGGCGATTCTCCCGATCGGCCACATATACCAGACCGTCAGCGCTGATACGTATTGCATGAACAATGCTGAATTGATCGGGACCTTGCCCATCAGGAACACTCGCCAGGGCCGGAGGTGGGCACTGGTCAAGATCCCGTGGCTGATTGCCAAACGCACCCCACAGCCGTTTAAACTCCCCACTGTTTGCATCGAACACAATCACTCGATGATTGCCGTAGCCATCGGCGACATATAATTCATCGGTTGCCGGATCCACCATGACGTCCGCCGGTTGATGCAGATTAGACATATCGTCATTTCCTCCACTGCCATTGCTGCGACCGATCTGCAGCAGCAATTCTCCCTCTGGAGAAAACTTCAGAATCTGATCATCGTTCTCTGCCTGTAAGCGCGGCAGGTTTCTGTCCGGGCAATAATTTCCCCCAATCCAGACAAATCCCTGATAGTCGACATGGATGAAATGCTCTCTTTGTGGCCACTGATAGCCTGATCCACTGCCGCCCCAGGCATTGATCACCTCGCCTGTGGTATTGAATGCGATAACTGGCGGCGCCGCCGAGGGATAATCTTCATCGGACAGGGTTTTTGGTCGATGCACGAGCCACACATTATCATCTGCATCGACTGCGAAACTGGAAGGATCGCCCAACTTCCATTCCACCGGCAATTGTGGCCACTCGGTATCGACTTCATATTGCGGAAGCGGGGTGATAGTTTCGGCAGCATTGCTGAGCAACATCAAACTTGACGCTAACACCAGGACCAGGCCCTGTAAGCTACGTTGCAATTTAAACTCAACGGTCTATTCAATTACTCGGCAGTGCGAAAACAAACAGGTTGGTACCCCGGCTCGGGCGCAGCTCCGGCGTCAGATTGACCTGGCCAGCTCCGGTATTGACTGCAATATACTGCTGTCCGTTCACCGAGTACGTAATGGGATAACCGCTGACCGATGAACCCAGGTTGATTTCCCACAAGACTTCTCCGGTCTCGTGGTCATGGGCTCGAAAGCGACCGTTGGAATCACCTCCAAAGATGAGTCCTCCACCGGTCGCTACCAGCGACATCGTGCCGGCCCGCTCTTCAAACAGCCACTCGGTCGCGCCAGTTTCTGCCGATATCGCGCGCACGGTTCCCAGGTTTTCGGTATCTGGTGCTATCTGGTGCCTGGCGGCGAGTGAGTAGATGGCGAGACCACCCTGCCCCCCCGCAGTCAGTGCCCGCGCCGTATCGGTCTCGAAGTCTGCTGTAGCCAGCATATTTGCACAGGTATTGCGCAACGGGTAATACATGGTATTGGTTAGCGGGCTGTAGGCTCCGGCTTCCCAGTCCTTGCCGCCGGTCCAGGTAGGGCACACGAACACAATCTGTTCGGCTTCCCGGAAGATGATCTCCGGATTCTCGGTGACTGCGCCGGCGCCGTCGATGTCTATGATGACGTTCTGCTCAACGGTCTCTGTTGCCCATAGGAACTCACCGGTTGCCCTGTCTAATGTGTAAACCACACCGGTCTTGCCGGGAATGCCGGTAATCACTTTTCTAGTTTCCCCCAATGTCTCGACCTCCCCTGCATAGTAGTGGGATTTCTGAACTTCCAATCCCCCCTCTTTTGTAATTCCCC
>PBTO01000111.1 GCA_002726595.1 Gammaproteobacteria bacterium
ACATCAGAAATCGGCGGAAGATCTCAGCGCTGTGCTGGAGCCGCTTCTGGGCCAATGACATCTAATTACTGTACTGACAATTTAACATTGATATAGCTCAGTTAGTAGCCATTTGGGAGCTTGAATTGAGGATTTTCTGGAAAATCGCTTATGTAGCTCAGGGTCGAAAGCGGTCCTTTAGCCCAAACCAGCCTGTTCCCTCCATAATGTCCGCTTTGGCCCCGAAATACAGACCCTCGGTTATTGCTGGAATACAGATTTGTGAAGGGCAGCCAACAGCAGACACTAATTCCAAATCAGTAGGCGCGTTGTGAGTAAGTAGTTATTAAACGGATAGATCAGCTTTGCCAAAGAAGGCCAGTAAAGTCAGATCTTCACTGATGTTAAAGAAGGAGTGCTCTTCGGTTGCGCGCACATACAGTATGGAACCAGAACCCACTTCTTTTTCAGCATCGCCAACACGGAGAGTCGCTTTACCGGAGACTACAAAATAGATTTCATCTTCCAGATGAGGTGCTTGCATATCTTTAGCGCCTGCCGGAAGGTGATACAGAGCAGAAGTGAGACCAGGCATGCGCAGGTACTCAAGAAAACAGGGCTCACTACCCTCTACACGTGAGAGCAGGTCATCGAGCTGAAATATTTTCCAGGCGCTGTCAGATATGGGTTTGTTCATAAGAATAGGCCATTAGAATGGGTCATAGGAATAAACTGAGTATAAGAAGAATAAAAGCTATCTCTATTCAAGTCCACGACTTCTTTGCTGGGAAATATCAACCTGCTTCCCACGATATTATCGGAAAACGTTTCCGCGGAAACGTCTCATTTGTCTTTAGTCCCACCAGCTCTCAGCCCGGAATGACAGCATTCGGCCTTATAGCGGAAGCTTGGAGCATTCTTTACTGTCAAAAAAATGGGCATTCAGATCACCAAGCCATGCCGCTGGAATCTACCTGGACAGCGGGTCACTTTGTTACCGCAAACCCGCAAAAAAAGCTCGAACATCTTCTATGTACAGGTCGGGTTCCTCCAGTGCTGCGAAGTGGCCGCCCCTCGGCATCTCGGTCCAGCGAACGATATTGTAGCGCGCCTCGGCCCATTTGCGGGGCGGTAACGCAATCTCATTCGGGAACAGTGCTGCACCGGTTGGAACTTCGATGTAAGTGGGGCCCCGGCCAGGCGTGCGGCGCGACTCGAAGTAAATCCGCGACGCCGACGTTGTGGTCTCAGTTACCCAATAGAGAGTGATGTTGGCGAGCAACTCGTCCTTGGTAAACTTATCCTCGTGGCCTCCCGGACAATCGCACAGCACGTGCACCTTGTCGATGATCCATGCGGCCTGGCCGGCGGGCGAGTCGTTGAGTGCATACCCCAACGTTTGCGGCTTCGTGCCCTGGATGGCGCTATAGCCCTGTTCTGGCGCCCAGAATGCCTGGCGCTCACGCATCCGTTCCAGCTCAGCTGTAGGAATGTCGGCTTCGGGATCACTTACCCCTTGCGGAGGCCCCACCGTGACGAAATTGAGGTGCAGCCCGATGACTCGGTCTGGGTGTTCCGCGGCGATGCGCTGTGTGATGATGCTGCCCCAGTCGCCGCCTTGTGCTCCGTAACGGTCGTAACCGAGCCGCGCCATCAACATGGCAAAGATGTCAGCCATCTGTGCCGGGCCGTAGCCGCGCTCGCTCGGTTTGTCCGAGAAGCCGAATCCGGGGATTGACGGAATGATGACGTGAAATGCATCCTCGGCATTGCCTCCGTATGCCACCGGATCCGTCAGTGGCCCGATGACTTTCATGAATTCAAGGAATGAACCGGGCCAACCGTGAGAGATGAGTAGCGGGGTTGCTCCCTCGACGGGCGATCGCTGGTGAATGAAATGGATGTCGAGTCCATCGATGTTCGTCTTGAAGTGATCGAGTTCGTTGATCAGTTGTTCTTGCGCACGCCGGTCGAATTCATTGCTCCAGTACTCGATCAGCTCCCGCTGGTAGGCGAGGTTGGTACCGTAATCCCAATCTGCACCGACGATCTCATCCGGAAACCGTGTTCTCTGAAGACGCGTGCGCAGGTCGTCCAGCACCGACTCAGGAATGTGGACCTCGAACGGACGGACCTCAGTCAGGCTGGCCGCGACTGTGGCGGCTGGCACCAGGCCGGCTGAGGGATTCTCACCAGGCCCGCACCCGATTACGACAAATAGAACAACGACAAAGAGTAAACGCATGATCATAGGGCTCCATGGTTTGGCCCCAGTATTGCGGACCCTGTTCGCGGTACTTATTTGACGAGAGAGTCTAGCACACTGGGGTTTTCTGGTTAAATGCCAGCTTCAATTGCTTTAGTCTACTGCGTAAAGCTTGCCGGTATACATGAGCGTCTCAAGATCGATCTCGCCTTCGCTCCGAATCCGGTCGCCATTAGAGATTTCGACTTCTAATTTGACCACCCACTTGTGTTGGTCTGCGAGCTTTTCCCAGGCACCTTCCCCGAGCCCGCCCACGGTTGAACCATCCTCGGGAAATCCCTGGGCCGCCCAGGTGCAGGCTCCACTGCTTGCTCCGGCATCAGCCAGGGGCAGGGCAGGGCAGAGCAGAGCCCAATGTTCCGAATACCTGGCCATAGCCGTCGGCCGTTCCTGAAAAATTTGCGTAATTCGCCAGTTCGCCATCTTTGTTCTTTGCATAAGTACTGCCGGCGTGTTTGAGTGAAAATTCTCCGATTGCTTCTGACATGAGTTTGCTCCTGATTATTATTGATTTGGGATTTAACAGCTTATACAGCTTGTAAACTAAAGTCCATTATTATTAAACAAGCGTTCTACATTGCCTGGATCGGTCTATTCAATGTGTTTCAAGTGAATAAATTGCAATACGCACACTTACTCTGAGATAATCGATTGTTGAGTCATCGGTAAAGTAATGCGAACGGAAAAAGATGTTAGAGATGAATTCTGGTGCGAAAAAAATTCTGATTATGAAGACCGGTTCAACGGTACCTATGCTGTTGGACACCAGTGAGGATTTTGAAGACTGGATTATTAGATACAGCGGTTCGGAAAAAGAAAATTTTCTGACCTGTGCCGTTCATCTCAATGAAAAGCTCCCTGACATTACGAATATCTCCGGGATGATTATTACCGGATCACCGGCTTTCCTGACCGATCTGGATCCGTGGAACCAGGTGGCAGCGGATTATATTCGTGAATGCTATCGGCAAGAAGTTCCGGTACTCGGCATTTGCTATGGCCATCAACTTCTCGCCTGGGCCTTCGGCGGCAAGGTGGATTTCCACAGTGGAGGCAGGGAAATCGGCACGGTGAATATCAGGATAACTGGCGCCGCAAAAACAGATTCCCTGTTTAAAGAGATGCCTGCAGATTTCATGGCTCACGTATCCCATTCGCAGAGTGTAATTACACTTCCGGAGGGTGCGGTTCTGCTAGCGGAAAATGACTTCGATCCCCATCATGGATTTCGTCTTGGGAATTGTCTGTGGGGTATACAGTTTCATCCGGAATTTAACAGTGAAATTACCAGGGTCTATATCGAAGAGCGAAAAACAAATATTGAGGCAGAAGGGCTCGATACAGAAAAACTGCTCAGCGAGCTCACGGTTACTCCGGAGGCGACTGGCTTGTTATCGCGGTTTGTAGATTTCGTTGCAAAAAAAGCAAGCTAACCCGCTGTATTGGATTCGGCGAAAGCAGATTCAACTAATTCGACTATCCTGTTGGCAGTTGGTCTTGCAACCATGGTGCCGTTAATAAAAATGGTCGGAGTGGAGCGGACGCCGGATGAATTTCCACCGCGCTGATCATTGCGAACTTTTTGTACTACCAGATCTGTTTCAATATCACTGCGAAGTTTATCCAGATCGAGATTCAACTCCTGCGCGTAGCTCTCGAATTCTAACTCGGGCTCGCCAATGGTTGACCACACAGCCTGATTGGCAAACAGATAGTCGTGCATTTCCCAGAAGCGACCTTGCTGGCCTGCTGCCTCGGCATAAAGCGAGGCGGTCCAGGCATGGGGATGAGAAGTTGTAATGGGGTAGTGCCGAAAAACCAGGTGGGCTTTGTCCCGTACTGTTGGCCAGATTCTGGACATTGTCTGGTTTTCCTGTGCACATGCCGGGCACTGGAAGTCAGCGTAGACAACAATGCTGACAGGCGTTGCAGTAGTGCCTCGGACGTGATCATTGTCTGCAATCTCTATTGGAGAATAGATGGGGCCCTGGGAATACAATGTGTAAGCAACAATTAACAGGAACACAGGGGCTATCACAAACAGGGCAAATTTCGCCATCAACTTTTTGGTCTGCTCGCGTTGCTGTGCGGCTTTCTGCTTTTGCTCCTTAACTTTTCGTTGTTGCTCTCTCTTGCTCATATCGTCACTGTGACTCTCAGTCTGTAGATTTTGGGGACAAGGCAGTACTATAACCATAAACAATGGCTAATCAAAGTGCTGCATGTAATGAGGTCAGCGAGGAACGAGTTTGAGGGCGATTAGCCCGCTACAAAAGGAATGAGTATCCGACCTTGCAACCGATATGAACTGCCTGGTCCTGGTGCATGGTGATCCAGCCTTCACACTTGGAGAAGTCGGTTATCCAATGAATAAGCACTTCGACCACGCCTAGTAGAAGGCTGTCGGTAATCATATAAACTATGCCACCGTGGACCATCGCGTGAGCTGTAAGCCAGTAGTACCAGACAGGGAAGAGACTATGTTCCATGTCATGTATTTTGTCATTACGATTCTTTCCGTATCCCATGGCATCCGGTTGCAATACAAAGTCTGCAAGCGCATGGCCAAAAAACAATATGAAAAGATTTTCCAGTAATATCATGTCGTTATCCCTAAGCAGATCGTCGAATTTACCTCGACTTAATTAGAGGAATTGCAAAAACCTTTTATTATCAAAGGTGTAGCAATTGATTTTTTTTGCTACGACGATAAAAAACATTAACGATGCCAATGTAGGCTGATCTCCCGGCAATTTGCGAACTAATTCACAATAAGCGGGATTTTTGCCTCAAAATAGCTAATTTGCCAATCTAGATACTCTATAACCCCTTGTTTTATATTGATATTGTAAAAAAAAACCTACACCGCGAAAAGAGTGGGTTTGTACTGAATATCGGCAAAAGCTGACCAAAATTGACACCAGCTGCCGACGACGAACCTAAGTGAATTGAGCCATTGGGGGAACAGCGGGAGTAGAGCAGGTGGGGTAACTGTGTATAGTTCAGGTAATAAAATCTATCCGTCGCGCCCAGTTTGTCCGACTCGACCTATTTGATCTCCGGTGTTAACTACAGTGCCAGGTGTTACATCTATGGTATTCATGTGGCAGTAAAGACTAATTAATCCATGTCCGTGATCGAGGATTATGGTATTACCGTTAAAAAAATAGTTTCCTGTTTCCAGAATGATGCCAGGTGCCGGGGCGTAAACTGAAGTGCCCTCGGCAAACTTTGGACAATAACAGATGCGCCGAATACCAAGATTGAAATCAGGCTGGTGAGAATTGTTAACAGAAGTTTGCAATACTGCATTGGCTTGAGGCACTCCGTTCAGGATTCTTCGGATACAATGGAGTCGACTGTCGACTCGATACGGCCCTTATCCAGTCTGGAGCTTATTTTACTTCCTACCTCTACCTGCGCGCTATTCTTTATTACGGCTGAGGCAGCGTCGTAGGTGATGCTGTAACCCCGAGCCAGAGTGTTCAGTGGACTTATATTGCTGAGACTGCGGCTGGACTGAGCGAGCTGGGCAGCCTTCTGCTTGAGTCTGTTTTGTAGCGATAACTTGAGTCGTTGGAATTTGTTCGTCTGGTGAACTCGAATTTGATGCAATTTGTGCAGCGGTGAATTTGCCAGCAAACCACGATTCAATTGCTGTAGTTCAGCTTTCTGAGCGTTGATATGATGGGCCGCGGCACGTTGGATTCGGTCTTCAAGCCGATCGAGATTCTGTGCATGATCCTGCAACCGCCTGCCAGGATGTTTCAATTGCTTGCTAAGCCAATTCAGTTTTTCCGTAGCGAACCGCAGCCGTTGGCGTGCCAGGGTGCAGAGCTGTTGCTGAAATCCACTGAACCATTCCAGATAGTCCTCCTGATCCGGGCTCATTTGCTCTGCCGCTGCCGACGGGGTAGGTGCGCGCAGATCGGCAACATAATCTGCAATTGTAATGTCTACTTCGTGACCCACGGCGCTTACTACGGGCAATCCGCTGGCATAGATGGCACGCGCCACGCGCTCGTCATTGAAAGCCTGGAGATCTTCCAGTGAACCACCGCCCCGGCCCACGATGAGCGCTTCCAGCGCGAGTTTATCCTGGTGCTCATTAGCCAGCTCTATGGCGTTCACTATCTCGCTGGCGGCTTCATTGCCCTGTACTGCGACAGGAAACAAGGTGACTTTAGTCGCCGGAAAACGGCGCTCAAGCACACTCAAGATGTCATGTACCACAGCCCCGGAGGGGGAGGTGACAATACCGATATGGGAGTAGCGGGTAGCAATTTCCTGCTTATGCCCGGGTTCGAATAGCCCTTCGGCCTGTAATCGATTCTTTAATTCTTCAAACGCGCGCTGCAGGGCGCCTGCACCGGCTTCTTCCATGCTATCGATAATGAGCTGAAAATCTCCCCGTCCCTCATAGATGCTCAATCGTCCCCTGACCAGTATTTGCTTGCCATTATCCGGGTTGAATTTCACCGTACGATTGCGATTGCGGAACATGGCGCATCTGATTTGTGCGGATTTGTCCTTGAGGGTCAGATACCAGTGGCCTGATGCGGGGGTGGCCAAATTGGATACTTCACCCTCCACCGAAACGGCCGGGAAATTACTTTCCAGCAACGACCTGGCTAACCGGTTCAGACTACTGACTGACAAAACGGCCGATTTTTCATTGCCGCTATCAGTATTTTTGAAATTTGATTCCTGCATTGTACGGATTATGCCCCATTGTCCGATGAGCTGAGTATTTTGCACGCCCGGTGGATTAGTGTAAGCGTAAAATTGACTGATCCCTGTTTCCATCATGGGGGTTTGGGCGTATTCTGTCATAGTTAAGGATTCGGAATCCACCGCGAACCGCCAGCGTCAGGATAAGAACAGGCGGGAACTTTTAACAATAATTCGAAGGTACTAATTATGAAATCACTTATCACTGCCTGTGTTGCCGCATTGGCTTTGCTATCCGGACCAGCACAAGCGCTAGATGTTGAAGAATTTACCGCCCAGCTCGCCAATGCCGCGGGCCGGCCTGATGCAGACAAGGCAAGAGATTTAAACAGAAAACCGGCCTGGGTGACTAATTTTATGGGTGTAGAGCCGGGCATGACTGTTGCCGATTTTCTTTCGGCTGCTGGTTATTACGCGGAAGTGTTTTCCCATGCTGTGGGGCGGTCCGGCAAGATATACCTGCATAACTATCCATCGGCACTTGAAGGCCGCGGTCAGCGAACTGCTGACGCTATAGCCGATAGGCTGGCTAATAGTCGGCTGGCGAATGTAGAACAACTAAACCGTAATTTCGACGACATTGGATTACCGGCAAACTCCCTTGATGCCGCCATGCTGGGCCTGGAAATGCACGAACTGACAAATACAGACGATGCCAGTCTGGCACCGCAATTCATGTCAGCCGTCTATGGTGCGCTGAAACCCGGTGGTGTACTGGTAATTGTCGAGCACGCTGGTAATGCGGAAAATAACAACCAACCACTGCATCGAGGTATCGAAGCGCTCACTGTGGACATCGCTGAAGCGGCAGGATTCGAACTGGTCGCCAGTTCGGCATTACTGCGCAACCCGTCTGATGACCGCACCAAGGTGGTTTTTGACCCGACTATACGCGGCAGAACAGACAGGTTCCTCCTGCGGTTTCAGAAGTAGGAAGCAGGAAATAAAACGTCGCTGCCTGACCGGGCAGCGGCCCGAACTCTTGATTTCTTAATTTTTAAGAGCAGGAGCGTTCAGTCGCTGGCAGTTTCATCCTGCTTGGAGAAAACCTGGTTGAGTCGCATGGATCCGTCCAGATCTAATGCAGTGAGTTCCATGCGATTGCCAGCTGGGCCAAACGGAAAGCTCAGCTTCACGAAGGCCGGCGCTCCCCCGGCAGTGACCATACCGCCATTGATTGTGTAATTCTTGGATGTGCCAACCGCACTCCATTCACAAGAACCTTCACCGGATGACTCCAGTTCAAATACATCACCTCCGTACTTGTGCGGTTCGTCAAGAGTTTTGATGATTAGAGTGCACACGCCTGTTCCATTGGCATCTCCTGTCGACAGATAGACCCCGTCAACCATTGATTGAGCGCTGGCTGTGGTTGAATAGAAAAGAAGGAACGAGGTAGCAATACCGATAAACCTGAAGGATTTTTTCATGGTGAACCTTTACTAACGCAGTGGTAGTTTGTTGAACGACTAGTCGTCTCATGGTATTTCTCTGGCGCAGCAGGAATTTGATTTGCATCAAAGATATGCCGATCTAGTACCTCGACCAGGGTTAAGTTTCGGGTGCAGCGGGTCTCTCAGCGTTTAGATGCAAGGCGCTTTTG
>PBTO01000112.1 GCA_002726595.1 Gammaproteobacteria bacterium
GCCATACTGATCAGAATGGAAGTATTTGCACGCAAGAATAAACCTGGTGATGTGCTGCGTGATGCTGCCATTACCGGTGCGGGCTTTCTTAGTATCATTATGACCCTCGCCATAGGAAGGGAATTGCTTGCCACCGGAGTGGTGTTTAAAGACATGGATTTACTCATACCTGTGCTCAGTGGCGAGGGTTTGCAAATGCCAGGATATATGATTACCGATGACCTCGACTTCATAACCCTCGCACCCGGTGCGCTGATCGGGCTGGGACTCTTAATAGCTGTCAAAAATAGTATTGACAGCATGCAACGCCGAAATAAAATCAGCCAAGATCATCCTGTTAAACCTGCCGTGCGCGCGCGAGTGACTAACCGCTCATGAACAAAAAAAAACGTATGGAAATTTTCCAACGACTGCGTAATGAAGACCCGGCCCCCACAACCGAGTTAAAATTTGCTTCAAATTTTGAATTATTGATATCCGTTATGCTTTCGGCCCAGGCCACCGATGTTAGCGTCAACAAGGCGACTGCCAAACTGTACAAGGTGGCAAACTCACCAGAGGCGATTAAAAATCTTGGTGTGACCAAATTAAAAAAATACATTAAAACCATCGGCCTGTTTAACACCAAGGCGGCAAACATCATCAAAACCTGTACCCTGCTTATCGAAAAGCATGATTCCCAGGTACCCCGTACCAGAGAGGATCTGGAAGCACTACCCGGTGTGGGTCGGAAGACGGCAAACGTGGTACTTAACACAGCGTTTCGTGAGGTGGCCATGGCGGTGGACACCCATATCTTTCGCCTCTCGAATCGCACTGGCATCGCGCCAGGCAAGAACGTACTGGAAGTGGAAAAAAGATTACTGAAATTTGTGCCCGATGAATTTCTTCTTGATGCCCATCACTGGCTAATACTACATGGCAGATATGTCTGCGTAGCACGCAAACCCAGGTGTGGTGCCTGCATGATTGAGGACTTGTGCGAGTTCAAAAGCAAATCTGTTGACTAGGCTCTCTCTTTGTAAAAACTAGTTACAGAGACTATGGCTATGTACTTCTCTAGATTTTCCCGCAAATGCAACGTGAACTGGAGTTCAAAAAGAACAGTGAATTCGATAGGGGATTGAGGAGGGATTACTGTTTTTCCGTTCCTATGGGCCATCCCTGGCCCGTCCCGCGCTTCATCCCTGGCGCTAGTCACGGTAAAACAGTAATTCCTCCTCAATTCCCGATACACGCATCAACGGCTTACGTTTACCAGGCCCAAGCCCGCCAGACACACCAATGCTTAGGCGATGAGCCTTAAATTATTATGGTGACACCTCACCGTCAGTCTTCTATGACCTGCCTTTCTGCGCAGCTATGCGAAGTCGCAAGGCGTTTAGTTTGATGAAACCCGCCGCATCGGCTTGATCGTAGGCACCGGCATCGTCTTCAAAGGTCGCTATGTCTTCATCGAATAGAGAGTTCGCAGACTCCCTGCCCACCACCGTGGTATTTCCTTTGTAGAGTTTTAACCTGACCTTACCATTAACATAGGCTTGGGAACTGTCGATCAGGGATTGCAGAGCGATTCGCTCCGGTGACCACCAGTAACCGTTATATATCAGCGAGGCATAACGCGGCATCAGCTCATCTTTCAAATGGGCCAGTTCCCGGTCCAGAGTCAGCGACTCAATGGCCCGGTGTCCCTTGAGCATCACGGTGCCCCCAGGTGTCTCATAGCAACCCCGCGATTTCATGCCAACGTAGCGATTCTCAACGATATCTGCCCGACCGATACCATTAGCACCAGCGAGCTGGTTTAACCTGGCCAGCACCACAGCCGGTGACAATTTTTCCCCATCGATCGCCACGATGTCGCCGCGTGCATATTCCAATTCGATATAAAGCGCCTGATCGGGTGCCGATTCCGGAGAGACAGTCCACAGCCACATGGCCTCTTCCGGCTCGGCAGCGGGATTTTCCAGCACATCGCCTTCATAGGAGATATGTAGCAGATTGGCATCCATGGAATAGGGAGACTTGGTACCTAGCTTCTTCTCTACCGAAATATTGTGTTCTTCACAATAGCTTAACAAGGTATCGCGGGAACTGAGGTCCCACTCCCGCCAGGGAGCGATTACCTGGATTGAAGGACTAAGCGCATAGGCCCCGAGTTCGAATCGCACCTGGTCATTACCTTTACCGGTTGCGCCATGAGAGATTGCATCGGCCCCCGTTTCGGCGGCTATCTCAACCAGGCGCTTGGCAATCAGGGGCCGGGCTATTGACGTACCCAGTAAATACTCGCCCTCATACAGGGCATTAGCGCGAAACATGGGATTAACGAAATCGCGCACGAACTCTTCGCGCAGATCCTCTATGAAAATCTCCTTTATTCCCATGGCCTGGGCTTTGGCTCGAGCAAGCTCCACTTCTTCACCCTGGCCAATGTCGGCCGTGAATGTGACCACCTCACAATCATAGGTTTCCTGCAGCCATTTCGCTATCACCGAGGTATCAAGACCACCGGAGTAAGCCAAAACCACTTTATCTATGCCAGACATTTCTTTACTCCTGAGCAATTGGAAGCAGGCTGCCCGAGAAGACAGATGCTGATGGAAACCCCTGCCAGGCAACGAATCGTACGAGACGTTGGTCGGGTCTCCGAAAAAAAGACGCGTATTCTAGCATGGGACGGCGGAAATAACTCAATGGGTAATTCAGCTGTAATCCTTATTCCGTTACAATAGATCCAATTTTCCAGGTAGTAAATTTCATGACCACTGAGTACCTGAGCCTGATTCAACCGGATGACTGGCATCTGCATTTGCGAGACGAAGATGCTTTGGCAAGCACAGTCTCCTGCAGCGCACGCGTTTTTCGGCGCGCCATCATCATGCCGAATCTCAAAACGCCTGTCACATCGGTGTCAGCTGCTTTAGCCTACCGGCAACGAATTCTCGCTGCGGTACCTGAGGAGCTTAGCTTCGAGCCTTTAATGACTCTGTATCTAACTGAGGAACTTTCCAGCGATGAAATAGTGCGGGCCCATGAGAGCGAATTTATACACGCGATCAAGTACTATCCTGCCGGTGCAACTACCTTTTCTGAGAGCGGGATTGATTCAGTAGACAAAATATTCCCTGCGCTGGAAAAGATGGTTGAGCTCAACCTGCCTTTACTGATCCACGGCGAAGTCACAGATAAGACGGTAGATATATTTGATCGCGAGGCAGTATTTATTGAGACCGTGTTACAACCAATCATAGAAAAGTATCCTGAACTGAGAGTTGTTCTCGAGCACATTACCACCAGTCAGGCTGTTGACTTCGTAACCGAACAGTCAGATCGGGTTGCTGCTACCATCACTGTTCACCATTTGCTATACAATCGCAATCACTTATTGGCAGGAGGGGTCAGGCCGCATTTTTACTGTCTGCCCGTGCTGAAGCGGGACAGCCATCAAAAAGCCCTGGTAGCAGCCGCAATCAGCGGCAATCCGAAGTTTTTTCTGGGCACTGATTCTGCGCCTCACGCCTGCTCAATTAAGGAAACCAATTGTGGTTGTGCTGGAATTTTCTCGGCCCCTGCCGCACTGGAACTCTACACAGAATTATTTGAGCAAAGCGGAGCTCTGGATAAACTTGAANGATTTGCCAGCCTGTTTGGGCCGGATTTCTACCAACTACCCAGAAATGAAAAGCGCATAACATTACAGAAAGATTCCTGGCAGATGCCGGCTGAATTTGCACTCGGCGCTGACTCGGTAGTTCCCATACGGGCCTCAAGCACTATAAAATGGCGAGTATCCACGGAGGCCGAGTGAACCAGAGTGAAGTGAAGGAAACTCCCGATAACCTCCTCGCCGACAGGTTTCGAACCTATCTACCTGTTGTTGTCGATATTGAATCCGGGGGATTTAACTCGGATACAGATGCCATTCTCGAGATCGCAGCGGTCATATTATCCATGGACAGTGCCGGGCGACTCGAAATAGAACAGACCTATTTTCACCGTATAATCCCGTTTGATGGCTTAAATATCGAAGAGGCGGCCTTAAAATTTACCGGTATTAATCCCTATCATCCACTACGCATAGCACGCCCTGAAAAAGATGTCTTTCAAGCCATGTTTAAGCTGGTTCGTGAAGCGGTAAAAAGGAATTCCTGCAAGCGTGCAATACTGGTCGGACACAATGCCCACTTCGATCACGGCTTTGTCAACGCGGCCAGCGAGCGGCACGGTTTGAAGCGCAATCCGTTCCATCCTTTCTCCAGTTTTGACACCGCCAGTCTGAGCGGTCTGGCCTACGGACAGACTGTTCTGGCGCGAGCATGCGAAGTGGCAAGTATTGAATTTGATAATGACCAAGCCCATTCAGCCCGTTATGACGCTGAAAAGACTGCTGAGCTATTTTGCAAGATAGTCAACAGGTGGCAGGCATTGGGAGGCTGGCCTCCGAACGAAAAATAGCAAACCGGAAAGGATTTTGCTTCGATTGATTGCGTTCCATCGGACAAGCCTAACCGTGCGACCTGCCTCTGTAATCGAGGACAATATTATTCTGCGGCGGATTCCTTATCGTCACCGACTGCACTCTCAACCAGGGTTTGTAATTCCCCCTTCTCAAACATGTCAGTCATTATATCGCAGCCGCCAACCAGCTCACCATCGACATAGAGCTGCGGAAAAGTCGGCCAATTTGATACCACGGGAAGTGTGGAGCGAATTTCTGGATTGCTCAGGATGTCCACATAGGCAAAACGCTGGCCACAGGACATCAGCATCTGAGTCGCCTGTGCCGAAAAGCCACATTGTGGTTGTTCAGGATTTCCTTTCATATAGAGCAGGATGCTATTTGTATCGATTTGTTGCCGGATGGTTTCTTCAGTACCCATTCATTTTCCTATAAGGTATTTGTCAGTTCTCAATTGTTGAATTAGCAGGGTGTTTTGCAAAAGCGCGCGTATTTTACCTCTACTGTGAATCCATTGTCACAGCTTTTAGCTTATTCTCATGGAAATCCAGCTACCCGGCATGGATGGGCATGTTGCGCTTAAGATTCTCTAAAAAGGGAATAAACCCGTTATATTCCAGTGATTGCTATCAGTGCAGACCATCAATTGCAGGAGAAAGAAGACTTCGATAAATACCTGATCAAACCTGTTAATATCAATCGGCTATGCAAAGCATTGGACAGCCAACTGGCTGGCTTATCCGTAGATGAGTCCAAAGCATCGGCAATCCCTGGCAAGTAGTCGGAGCATTGCCCATGCCGTTGTCTTCTCCCGCCGATCCCCACAGGTAGCTTTAACGTTTTCCACTACTAATCTTTTAATCACTCCACTTGAAATCACGGACCCAAAAATGTGCCCAACAGGACCTGCAGCGAGAACAAAAATAGTACGCGGTGACAATCGTGCCAGTTATGATGCCAGGCAAATCACTGCCATTCTGGATGCCAGTTTCATCTGCCACGTTGGCTTTGTGCTTGAAGGCGAAGCGCGGGTGATACCCACTGCTTACGTGCGAATAGACAATGCGATCTATTTGCACGGGCATCTCAAGAACCAGATGATGAACACGCTCCTGGATGGTCAGACTTGCTGTATCAGCGTGACTATTCTCGATGGCCTGGTACTGGCACGTTCTGGTTTTCACCATTCAGTAAATTACCGATCTGTGACGGTTTTCGGCAAAGCCGAAAAGTTACCAGATGATGAGAAGGAATTGAACCTCGACCGCCTGATCAACCACCTGGTGCCTGATCGCATTCCTCATCTTAGGGTGCACACTCAGCAGGAATTGAAAGCCACACTCGTGGTGAAAATCCCAATTGATGAGGCTGCAGCCAAGATTCGCTCTGGCCCCCCTATCGACGCTGAAAAAGACTATGACACCGATATATGGGCCGGTGTCATAAATGTAAAAATTATTTTGGATGATATCGAAAACTGTCCGGAATTGAATGACTCGGTACCAACGCCAGAGCATGTTTTGGATTTTGTAAAGAAGAAAGACCTGTTTACCCGGGGTCGAGGTACTAAGCCTCAAAGTAACTTTTCAGCTTCACCATCCCTGCTTTAATATCTTCGACTGCAATCCCGGAATAGGCAAAACGAATATAGTGATTCTCCTCATTCTCTACGCTGCGCCCAAAATGCTTTCGAGTGCAAAAAGATACATTGGTGCTGGTTAGTGCTTCCTCCATTAACTGGTTGACATCGGTTAAGCCTTTTCGCTCCATGATGCGGGTGACGTTGGGGAAGAGATAAAACGTACTGTTAGGTGCCTGGATCGAGATACCACTAATTGCATTCAGCCCGGCAACGGCGGCATCCCGTCGTTGTCGCAGTTCATCGATAATTGCGTCCGGACCTGAGGTATCACCTTCGATAACATCGACCATTGCGCGCTGGATGAAGTGAGCCGTGCAGGATTCGATATTTGTGTTGAGCTTGTTGAAGACTTCGACAACGGCTTTCGGTCCAATTGCGGCGCCAAGACGCCAGCCAGTCATGGCAAATCGTTTCGAACAGGTATAGAGAATAACACTGCGCTCCTGCATGCCTGGTACGCTGACAATGGAGTCAGGTTGCCCGCTATATTGAATCTCAAAATACGCTTCGTCACTCAAAACCCATAGATCGTGTTTGATGGCGAGCTCTGCCAACTGCTCCATTTCTGCCTGGGAAGACCGCGCGCTATTGGGATTCTGAAAATTATTGTAGATCAGCACCCGGGCTTTGGGAGTGATGGCGTCCTTGATGGCGTTCAGATCCAGATCGAAACCTGCTGCCGTCTCAATATAACTATAGGGAACAGCAATACCGCCCTGATATTCAATCTGGGATTCATAAATGGGATAACCCGGATTAGGATAGAGTACCTCGTCGCCAGGATCCATCACGGCAGCCAGAAACTTCCCGATGACCGGTTTGCCTCCTGGCTGAATAGAGACATTCTCTACCGTATAGCTGAGCTGCCTTTTTGCTCCGACATCTGCCGCTATCGCAGCGCGTAGTTCGGGGATTCCTGCTCCGGGGCAATAGCCTGTATAGCCATCCGCTATAGCCTTCGCGGCGGCTTCGACAATATTGGCAGGCGTTGCGATGTTGATATCACCCAGGTGGAAGGGGTAAATCTTATTGCCCCTGGCACCCCATGCGGCAGCCGCAGCAGATACAGCAAACGCTGTCTCGGTACCGAGTTTCTCCAATTGCGTTGCCAGTTTCACGCTCTACCCTTTAACTAAATCGAGTCAGAGTATACAGTAGTCTTACCAGGAGAAACTGCGATGTCCAAATATCTGTCAATCTTGTGCCTGCTCTGCATCTGCTCCCTGTCTGCCACTACCGCTTACGGGGCGGCGATAGATGAAGCGGCAGTACTGGAGGCCATGAACAAGCCCGGCAGATTAGCCGACGATATAGAAAGAGATAATCGCAGCAAGCCGCAGGCCGTGATCCCGCTGCTTAATCTGGAAACGGGCGAGCGAGTGGTGGATATATTCGGTGCCGGTGGCTATTACAGCGAGCTGTTAGCCAGCGTCTTGGGAGCGAGTGGTGAAGCAGTTTTACATAATAATCCCGGCTTTGAGGCCTGGGGAATCAACGGCCTCACCGACCGCTTCGATGGGCGTGATCCGGGTAATATCACCCGCCAGACCAGCAGTGGCATCAACCTGGATCTAGGCGAAGCAACGCTAGATGGGGCTCTGCTGGTTATGGCTTTTCATGATCTGTACGTCATTCCCAAGCGCTACAACGGCGAGGAATACGTCCGGGTGGGCAATCCAGCCAACGTCAGCTATTTCCTCGAACAGGTCTACAAGGGATTGAAGCCTGGCGGCAGATTTGTGGTTATCGATCACTCCGGCGATGCCGCTTCAGACCATGAGACTGTCGCAGATCTGCACCGTATTATCGAGTCTTTTGCCAGAGAGGAAATTGAGCAGCGGGGCTTTCGCTTCGTCACCAGTTCAGACGCGCTCAGAAATCCTGCAGACGATCGCTCCATGATCGTCTTCGACCTGCCCATTCAGGGCAAGACAGACAGGTTTATTCTGGTATTTGAGAAATAGCTGGGAAGGCTCAAAAAGTACCGCTAACCTTCAGCGCAAGTACCCCGCCGAAGCCGCGGCAGTTGAATTCTATCTCTTCAAGGATGTGAGAGTAGAGAACTTAAGGGGCCAAGCTATTTAGATAGTTTTTGGATTTACGATGTGGAGAATACCTTGGCCCCAGTCAGCAAAAATTCCTTAAGTTGTAAGTGTCCCCTGTAGCAATCTCTACCTAGCGGTGTACTTTGTGAAAGCACCTCCTGCCAGCGGCAATGAGGCGGGGCCTTCGGCTGCAAACACATTGCCGTCGGCATCCACGGCAACACCTTCACCCGCAGTGCCCTGATAACCCCGGCTTTCGGTTTGATAACCCGGGATAAAGCCAACGATACGATCTTCATTCAGCGGGCCGATACGCACGCCACAATTCCAGGACGTGTGCCGCACCGGACCGGACTCGGAATCGATGGCGTAGACCATGTCATCGTCGGTAATGAAGAAGCCGCTGATCCTACCGTAGGTGTATCGTGATTCCAGATAATTCCCATCCTGATCAAAAATCTCGAGGCGGTGGTTGCCACGATCGGCAACCCACAGGCGACCCTGCGAATCAAACTCCAGGGCATGGGGAGTGCGAAATTCTCCGTGGCGGGTACCAATGCGGCCCCATTCCTTGATGTAAGTACCATCGGGCGTGAATTTCACGATGCGACCGGTCTGGCTTGCCTGACGACCCTGTTCGATGGCTTGTTCAGTAGTCATGTTCTGACCGCTGTGGCCATCGGCCACGTAAATGCTGCCGTCAGGTCCCACGATAACATCGTTGGGTTGATTAAAATGAGTGCTGTCGTTACCTGGCTGTCCCGCCGTACCCAGACTCATGAGCAATTCGCCATCGGGACTGAATTTGTGCACCTGATGGCCCTTGGTACCTTCAGTATTGCCGGCAAAATCAGCCACCCAGACATTGCCAGCGTCGTCCACATGGATACCGTGCGGGGTCACCATGATGCCACCACCGAAATTAGCCAGGACTTCGCCGGTATGACGATCGAATTTGAAAATCGGGTCTACNGGATTGCTATCACAGTTGGTGCCGGCGGCACCGAGCGCCCCGGCACCGCAACGCTCATAAGCGACAGGATTACCGTCGGTTGGATCGATATCGATCCCCGCGGTGGACCCCCATTGGCGACCTGCCGGCAGGTCGCCCCACTCATTGTTAACCACAGGATTGGGATTGGGAAATCCTTCGCCAGTGACGATGTTTCCTGCCTGGCCCAAGGCATAATTGCTGAAAAATACTGATGTACCGAGAACTATGAGAGTGAAGTGCTTTAAAGACATAAGATTCCCCTTGCTCGTTCTAATTATCGTTAACAGAAAGGTAAGTCTGCCACACTATGTGGTGATTGTCAGTCAGCCAGGAGTGGAGAAAGAGGGGACGGATTTAATTAATAAGAAGTAATGTCTGGATTAACCACTCCTCATTGCAATTAAAAATATCTGCCCCTTTTTGTTATCCTGTTTAAGTAATCAATAGCGTGAAAGGAAAGTGTAAATGTATGCCATATTAAAAGGTGTCCGCGTTTTGGACTTATCCACAATTGTTCTCGGTCCTTATGCATCTCAAATGTTGGGTGACTTCGGCGCAGAAGTCATCAAGATCGAGAGCCCCGATGGGGATCTGTTTCGTGCGGTGCGGCCTGGACGATCGGCAAAGATGGGCGCCGGCTATATGAACAGCAATCGCAACAAGCGATCGATTACGCTTAATCTAAAAACCGAAGAAGGCAAGCAACTGTTCTACAAGCTGGCAAAAACCGCGGATGTGATCGTGCACAATATGCGTAACAAGACGGCGCTTAAGCTGGGCATTGGTTACGACGATGTCAAAGCGCATAATCCGGAAATTATCTATTGCGGTGCACAGGGCTTTGGAGAAGCGGGACCGCTTGCCGATGCACCGGCCTACGATGATATTATCCAGGCGGCGTCTGGCTTTGCCCACCTGAACGCCGATGCCGAGGGAAATCCACGGTACGCGCCCACGATCATTGCCGACAAGGTGGCTGCACACCAACTGGCAATCGCCGTATTAGGTGGGCTGGTCAACAAGTTTCGCACTGGCAAGGGCTGCTTCATAGAGACACCGATGTTCGAAGGTCTCATCTCATTTATCATGGTCGAGCAATTAGCCAACCAGAGCTTCGTTCCTAGCGAAGGCGGTACCGGCTACGAGCGCATGAATTCTCCTTATCGTCGACCCTATCCGACCAGGGATGGATTTATTGGATTGCTGCCCTATAGCACCAAGCATTGGATTGCGTTCTTCAAGCTGGTCAATCACCCCGAACTGACCGAATGGGAACTGGTGACAGACCCGGTAAAGCGCAGTGCAAACATCGATCAACTATATGCAAAGATTTTTGAATTCACGCCGTCCAAAACGACAGACGAGTGGTGTGAGTTACTGGGCAAGACCGACATCCCCCACACCCGGGTCAATCAACTGGATTATCTTCTCGAAAACGAACATCTTAAGGCAGTCGGTTTTTTTGAAGAGTACGAACATCCCACCGAGGGCACCATGCGTCGAATTCGATCGCCGTTTACGATAGAGGGGGTTGAGCAATCGGAAGATTTGCCATCACCACGCCTCGGCGAGGCAAACGAAAGCATTCTTAAAGAACTCGGGCTGGAAACTGAGGCGATAAGGCAACTAGAAGCGAAAGGAGTGATTTGTCTTAATGAATAAGGGCGTTTAAATACCTAACAATCGTTATCTGAAAACTTAAGGAAGTACTTTATGTTTTCACATCAGGGCAAGAGAAATTACAAGTCAGGGAAGTTTATCCGTGTTGTGTTGGGCATTTTGATTCTGCTTGTATTCTTTTAATAAGGATAATGTCAATAAATAGGAAGAAGGGGACACCCACATAAATCTCTAGCTAAGTTATTGATTTTCCTACCTCCAATGTGTGGTTGTCCAATTCTGCTGCTGCGATTGAGCCTGGCGGCAGAACACGACAGACTCCCGCAGAGTGGCCATATGCTTGTTCAGGGGGTACTTAAGCACTGTATTTTTTATTCTGATCCTATTTGTTACTAATTATTTATATTTGTGTCATTCCTAAATTCTACAATTTTCTGCGATCTACATCAGTAAAAGTGGTGCTCCATGGATTAGACTATGTTGGGAGAGTGTGTGTTATAATGCGTGTTCGAACTAATTTTGTTATTGCTTAACAGTGGCGTGGTGGCCCTGTCATTTGCTTTAAATAGAGGAGAGGATAATGAAAATACCTAGTCTAATAGGGCTGTTCTCAGCGATTGCTCTGGTGCCTGCGCTTGCTGGTGCTCAAGAATTAAGCGCGGACCCCACGTATTCACGTGAGGTTTCGAGGATCATCCAGGACAACTGCCAGATCTGTCATCAGCCGGGGCAGATCGGACCCATGTCTTTAACGAGCTACGAAGAAGTTCGCCCCTGGGCGCCGCTTATCAGACAGAGGGTATTGGAGCGCGAGATGCCACCTTATCAATATGACCATGATATTGGGATTCAGGAGCTGAAAGGGGACTGGCGCATGGACCAGGAAGACATCGACACGGTGGTTGCCTGGGTTGACGCAGGTGCCCCACTGGGCAATCGCGAAGAGCTACCACCACCGAGACAGTATCCACCCATCGGTGAGTGGCGCCTGGCAGCCGAGTTAGGCCCGCCCGACCACACTATACAGTCTTCGCCATGGGATGTTCCGGCCAACGGTCAGGATATGTGGTGGGAGCCAGAGGTAGAATCAAACATCACCGAGAGTCGCTGCATCAAGGCGATCGAGACGCTGCCTTCGCGGGCCGCTCATGGATCCACACACCATGCGAATTCTCACTTCGTGACTCAGAACGAAAACGGCGATTGGTTCCCGTCTGGCCGGCTGTCCGAGTTCGCGTACGGCAAGCTCGGGGAGTATGTTCCCGACGGTGCATGCAGAACCGCACCGGCGAATTCCAAGGTGGGGTGGAGCATTCACTACTATCCCGATGGTACGGCAGTGCCCAACGACCAGGTCACGGTCGGTATCTGGTACCACGACGAAGAAGATAACTTTGACGAAGAGGCTGCCTACACTCAGGATCTGACACTCTATTTCCTTGATGGCGGCGGCGACTTCCTCATTCCACCCCATGGCAAGCTGATGACCCAGGGATTCCACTCCTTCGATCACCCGGTGCGCCTCGATAGCTGGCAGCCGCACCTGCACCTGCGCGGCGTGGCGATGACCATGGAGTATTTCGATCCCGCTACAGGACGAAAAACGGTGCTCAGCCAGGCCTCAAACTGGAATGCGGGCTACAACCACAGCCATACTTATGAAGAAGGCTACGGGCCGCTGATTCCGGCCAATGCGACGATCATCCTGACCGCATGGTTCGACAACTCTGCGGATAACCCGCGTAACCCGGATCCAGATCAATGGGTTGGTGCTGGTCAGAGGACCACCGATGAGATGTCCCATGCCTGGATCGCCGTCACCCATCTGGACGAAGAGGGTTACGACGCGCTGCTCGAAGAGCGCGGCGAATCGAGAC
>PBTO01000113.1 GCA_002726595.1 Gammaproteobacteria bacterium
CTCCCAAAAGTAACCTCAACAGACGGAATCACCGCCTGTAATACAATCCCTTAAACGAGAAACACCAGATTTTGCGTTTTTCTCCCTTTCTCTACTCCCTACTAAAGACAAGGAACACCCACAGCAGTGATACTCTGGCGTCGATAAAGGTTTAACACCCGTTTATGGGTATGGATCTTCGCCTAGAACAAGGGGGCGTCCCCACCAGAGGGGTCTGGTATTACCACAAGCGATACTTCTCAACCACCGCCACTTCTATCAGTTCCCGCAATGAAAGTTTCCGAGGGTACCCTCCACGAGATATCTGTTTAAGCTTATGCCACGCAGAGTCTGACAACTGCGGCATATCGTCATAGTTCTCGATCAGCTCCCTTAACACCGCACTCATCGAGGTATTACGCTTTTGGGCCTGCAGTTCCAGCTTTGCGGCAGCTTCCCCGTTGATGCGGAAGCTAACGGTTCGATCCTTACCGCTTTCCAATTCCGGCATACCGGCAATTCCTCCTGAAATCCGTTTTTCGGTGGTGCACCTTTGGGTGGTGGATCACCGGGGACAGGAGTCCCCTTTTGTACCACCTTCTCACTGGCGTTATCAGCTTCCTTTATCCGCCCAAGAGTCCGCAATCACTGCCTCGACAACTGCCGGTACATCCGTCAAATACCGTTGCCCGGCTTCCTCCATTGTCCTGACCACGATTGCCTGCACTGCTTCTGCATTTTCCTCTGGCGATTCAACAATGAATTCGTCGTGGATAAATCCCACTATCCTGGCTTGTTTACCTTGCAACGCATCCGGTAGCCGGGCAAACGCCGTCTTGGCTACGTCAGCCGCTGTCCCCTGAATCGGGGTATTTAGAGCCTCAGTTAAGGGAGCTTTGCTCCCATTGTAAGTTCGTCTCCTACCACTCAAGGTTCTCAATTCCCTAGTCTTATTATCTTGGTTTCCTCTATACCACTTAGCAAAACCTGAGTAGCTACGGAAGAATTTCTCCTTGAACCCAGATGCTTCTTTCGAACTCATGTCCACACCAAACGTGTTTTTGGCGTAGGTTTTTAGCCCTTTCGCTCCCATGGCAAACAACAGACCGAAATTTATGGCTTTAGCCTTCTGTCTTTCCTCAGCCGTTACCTCTTCCAACGGAGTTTCGGTCACCAATGACGCTGTCAGTTTGTGCAGATCTTCCCCATCTTGATAAGCTTGAATCATACGCTTGTCACCACTAATCTGAGCCGCCACCCTCAGTTCGATCTGCGAGTAGTCAGCAATGATAAACTTGCAATTGGGTTCGGGAATGAAGCACTGCCGAACCTCAACAGATTTCGGTATCTGCTGCAGAGGCGGATTGCTGCACGACAGCCGCCCTGTATCCGCACCCAACTGTTGGTAGTCGGCATGAATTCGACCGGTTACCGGGTTCACGGCTTGACTGATCTTGTTTCCATATTTACTTTTTTGACTCTGCCATTTTTTATACGCTAACAACTCTGCCACCACCGGATAATCTACCAACGGTGCGAGTGTGTCCTTACTGGTACTGTTGACCTTGATCCCAATCTCCGCCAGTGCTTCTTGTAACTGTTGAGTTGACTTCAGGTTGATTGGATCACCTTTACCGGTTTTAAAATCTTTAAATCTGTCTATCAGGATAGCCTGATGTTTGTCAATGCTTTGGTCTATAATTTGGCAGTAGCTTTCCCACTGCCGCTGATCCAACAAAATGCCAGCCAGCTCCGTTTCCACCAAGGCGGGAATGCAGTCGAACTCCAATTTGGCCACTTCGACTAACTTAGCCTGTTTCAATCGCTTTTTTAGAACATCACGAAGCGGCAGCAGTACGGCAGCATCATTAGCAGCATACATTAGTTGAGACTGGCTCAACTCACCGCTCCAATCGCTTTTTTGTTCTTCTTTCGGCAGTTCCTTACCTAGATATGTTTTGACAATTGCGTGCAAGGACGCCGCTCTCTGCAGCCCTGCTTGCAGGAGTTGGGCGGCAATCATGGTGTCAAAGATCCTACCTTCGGTTTTCACCCCGGCTTGGGTCAGAAACTTGAGATCGAACTTGGCGTTCTGAAACACCTTGACCGCATCACCGATGAACAGAGATCCCAATGTCTCTATTGCTTGCGAGGCTTTGAATATGTCAACCAGCAGCACAGGCAACTCAGGTGCGGCAATTTGGATCAGGCGGATCTTAGCCGCATACGGATCCAGCCCTGTCGTCTCCGTATCAACGGCCAGTACTTCCGCTTGCAGGTAAGGTTCGATAGCGTCCGGCAATCCCGCCGGATTCGTAACCAGTTGATAATCCACTTCCGGTGGTTCCATGGTCGCCTGTCCAGTACATTCTTTCGCCTTCTTTACCACCTTTTTGGGTTTAGCAGCTTGCTTTTCTACAACCGNAGCTTCCTGGGCCAGCTCCCCATTTAACGAGGGCTGATNGATGCTGGCATCAGCCTTTTCCGGAGTGGCTTCGATTGCCAACTGCAAGGGGAAGTTGGATTCCGCCGGCTTTTGCCTTCGGTCTTCAGCTTCCTTTTCAAGCCTTTTAATCAGGTCTTCAAAAGGTTTCAGATATTCCTTAAGCTTCTGCATCTATATTTATCTCTTCCATCTCAACATCAATCGGCAGAAACCGATGATAGGCCTTTTCATAAACGAACAGGGGGTACCCGCGCCTGTCGCTGCCACGCAGTTTGGCTACATTCAAGCGGGCGTATTCGGCAGCGGGAGCTTCATCTAGCGGATACCTGTCTCGAATTTGACTCACCTTGCTAAACTGCCCCGAATCAGGNGCNGCCATATCCTCAAGCAGCTCCAGTTGATCCATGCGGTCTTCCCCTTGGCCGACCGGACCCGTTTGCAACAGAAGAATCCCGTCAGCCGCATGGGCGATTTTAAAGCTGTCCCTCAGGGCGCTCATATCCAAAACCCCCTTTCTCACCGCCTCCTCATAAGCCGATTTGGTAATGTCGGAGATGGCGATAACAGCCGCTTTGGTGCTCCTGGCCAACCGCTTCAAATCAGTGGCTATTCTGCTGACCCTGACCGTTTCATTGCCGCCCGTGTCCAGTTTCTCCAGACCCGTCAGCATCAGTTGCAGGTAATCAACAATAACCAGAACCGGGGCGTCCCTGGCCAACCCGGCATTGGTCCGGATGGAGGCTATCACACCCTTTAAAGTGGCGGCCGTATCTTCCGGACCGGCTTCCAGAATAGTCATATTGGGTGCATAATCCGTCTGGTACTTCCCTATTGTCTCCGAAATTTCAACCACCAGTTGCTGATGACGTGGATATGTCTCATCCAACCACTTTCGACCCTCGATCATTCTGGAGTTGATGCCGCCCAAGCGAGCTATTGAGTAGTCCAGCAACTGTTTCCTCGACATTTCGTAACTGACTACCAAGACAGGGATTCCCTGCGCTGCGGCGTAGTCCCCCACCCAGCTGGCAAAGGTTGTCTTGCCCGATCCCGGCGGTGCCGACAGGACATAAAACCAGCCGGGTTTCCAGCCGCCGTTAAGCGTATTGGTCAGCCAAGCCGAGGGGGTGGGAATACTGTCGGGTGCCTCCTGATACAAATCTTGAACGTAAGCCAGCATATAGTCCCGCACCGGCCGAATTTCAGCACTGGACTTGCGCAAATAGTCCATGGCCGTTCCTTCCACCATGTTCAAGGTGTTAGCCAAAGGAATGGCCCGATCGGCCAAGGCCGAGGTCTCTTTAACCAGCCGCTCTTGCGCTTCTATCCTGGCGCCGGTTTGGCTTACCCTGGCTAGCAGCTGATTGAAGGTTTCCAAGTTGCAGCATGCCTTTGCCTCCAGCTGCCCGATTAACTTCCCAACTTCAGCCAGTTGGTCTTTGTGCTTGCCACCTTCTACTTCATCAAGGATCAGGCTCTGGCGAATCTGCCGGTCTTCCAAGGCCAAGACATCCATTGCCTGCCACAGGATGCCATGTACAGGAATCTGCTTGTCATCCGCAACAACTACTTTCTGGAAACCCGCTAGCGGCATATGCGCCAGACGGATCTGTTCCGCTGCCTGATCGGGGTTTGCCAGTGCGAACCGCAACAGATCCTCTTCGGCCGCATAATCCGCCGCAGAGGCTTGAATCCTGCCGTTCTGCCTGTAAGGAAAGAAGGGACAGGCCGATTTGATGCAGCCTTCCCGAGCCAGCATCTCCTGGCTGGCCATCACGTAGCTGCAGTACCACTGGTAATCCTGCGGGGATGCGGCTGCTGATTGGCGGGTGCCTTTGAAATTGTCCAATTTGTCTTTGAAACTCTTGGAAGTGGGATGGTGATCCGGTGTCTTCTCAGCCACCTGCCTGGCTATTTCAGTAGCCTCTTCCCGCTTCAAATTCCGACTGACAGCGTAACGGGCCAGTGTCATGTTGGTCTTATTGTACTCCTCATCGGCGGGACTCCCCTGAACCATGTAGTTCCGGATGCAGGCAGGGTGCTCGGTTTCCGGCAAAAGGGAGAAATCGGTGGCGATGGCGGGTTGTTCTCTCTCGGTTCTTTTGGTCTCCGCTTCACTGGCCAGCTCCACCAGCTTGACACTTTCAGTTTGCTTAAAGTCAGCCATCAGTGCGGCCGGTTGAATAATAGGGTAACCCTCCTCCCACTCAACTTCGTCAGCCAGAAACCCGCTTTGTTTCCCACTTGCCTTATGCAGGGCGTACGGCAGCTTGATGCCGTTGGACTCCCCTTTTCCCTCAGCGGTAATGGTATCGGAACAGGGAAAAATCTCTTTCGGTTCATAGCCGGTTTGCAAACACAACGCCTTAATTGCCCGGCGGATGGTTTTGGCCGGCAGGGCGGTGTCCAAAAAAATCCAGAGATGAAACCCTCTTCGGCCACTAAACTCAATATAGCTGTCGATTCCCAACTGTTCTGCTGCCTGTTGGATTTGGCGCGGCAAATTGTATAGTTCCTCCAACCCGTCTTTCGAACCGTCGAAATCGACCGCCGCAACCTTGGCCCGATTGGTGTCCGGCTCAATCAGCTTGGCCGCCACCGTAATCTCACCCTCAATATGTTTCTCCACATCGGCGGGCTTCAGTTCCTTTGATTTTTGGGAGATATAAGCCCCGTCTTTTTTTTGCAGGGCATACAGTTGCCTCTCTTCTCGAAGTATCAGACGATAGAATTGACCCACTGTTTTTTCCATCTTTTCCCTCTCATTTTCGCTTTTAGGGGTGAGGGAAAATTCCAATAATTTTTCCTCACTCCTAATATTAATATACTTAATATTATTAGGACATTTGCAACCGCCTAAAACCCTGACAGTGACTGCCTTCTCTTCAGGCAAGCGTCCCCCGATGTTACTCTTAACGTTCCTCGATGTTACTCTTAACGTTCCCCGATGTTACACAAATCACTCTTAAAGCCCGCCCGTTCCTGTCTTCCGCTGCGGGCCGATTCCAAGCGTTTCTATCATAGCGTTGCGCATTTCGTCGCCAGTTACCTTTGCCTTCCCTGTCTCCAGCATCGAGACCCATGTCTGGTGTTTTCCCAAGGCGCCGGCCAAGTCCCGCTGGGTCATCCGCCTATCCTGCCGATACCTCCTGATTATCTCCGGCCTCAGTTCCACCGCACTTTCTGATTCCCGCCCGATCTCGGCATATTCCGGCGACCAGATCGACAGCACCGCTTGCCTCAGTTTGGCAAAGTAGCCTTTCGGCAGTGGCCGGCCGCTGTTTTCCCCTTTGGCCCACGGGGGCCGGTACTCCAGGGGATAGGTACTGTCATCAAACTCAATTCGCCACCCCAGATTTTTCAAAGTCGTTAACGCACTGTCCCACCGCTGCTTCATCCGGTACCGCTGCTTCCGGCTTTGGAACCGGTTGCGTTTGCCAGAATCAGTATCGGGTAACACCTCTTTCCACAGCGTGTCCACTTTACACCGACTCTTGCCCCTATTAATCCGAGATCGGAACGTCAGTTCCACAGCCAATTGGGCCGCCAGTCCTTCCTGATACGGATTAATCCTTAGCGTTGACGCCGCCAAGAGTCCGTATTGAAACAGAGTCGATGCTGTCTTGTCTTCGGCAGCTTCAGGATTCAAGAACTTTTCCGCCCATAACCCGGCACGCACCCTTATAATCACTTCCTCCGGGTTTTTGAGGGATTGGTCAAAGCTGTTTCCACCAAGGTAATCAATGCAAACCTCCCATAAGGGGCTCAGTGATACATTGCAGTTTTTCTGACTGTCTTTCCAGAAAACCCGAACGCTAAGCCGGGAGAGGGACTGGACCAGTTCGACCAGATGAAGCAGCTTCATCGATTTAGTCAGGAATTGCTTGCCGTCGTTCCCGACACTCGGGTTTCGAATGCGTCTATCCATGCCCAGCATCTTGATTAAGTTCGTGCCCTTAATGCTTGAAGATGCAGGCCCAAAACAGCCGTTTTGAGCCTGCATCGCATAGGCGGCAAACAGTAAGTGAAGAGACACGACCCCGATGTCAAACTTGGAAACAACATCCCACGCTGCCTGCCCGGCTAAGATATGCTCCCCTACAACATAGATGGCAACGTAACTCCCTTTGGGCCGATTAAACTTTTTGATGAATATCGGCGCACCGAACTCATCCTCCTTCCACCGTTCCCGGTGGATAAGCGCCGTTGCGCTGACCCACACAGGAGCTCCCGTTGCCATCTTGACAAACCCCTCGTCCTGAAATACCAGTGGGTCAATTGCCTCGACAGAATCAGACGCCGGAAGTGCCGGGGATTTCCCTCCCATGGCTACCCGTCTCCATCATCGGCAGGATAAGCGCCGGAATAAGTCCGGCACTGTTCCATCCAAGTCTGAACGCGGTAATCGTGGTTTCCACCCCGACGTTCCCTTTCCAGCTCCCGCAGACCTTGAATTGAATCTGCCAAAATCAGCAGTTCGCCATCAGGCCCGCTAATGCTCGCCAGCAAACCCTGCTCAAGCAGCCAGTCGATGCTGGATTGCATCACCGCCAACTTCACCGCAGCCTCTGCCAAACTGATGCCGAATTCATTTTTCATTTCTTTTTCCTCCTTCAGGTAAAAATCAAGTAATTCCCATTGGCTTCGCTTGCAATCGGTGGAAAAAACCTGTAGAATCCTGTTTCCAAGCAAAAAAAGCCTCACGGCTTTCGCAATCCTCTAAAGATTGCTTGCTAGGTTCATCCTCAAAAACTTAGCTTAGGACCGCCATCCTAATCAGCTGTTTTGAGGAAAATGAATACGCTACACTCCTGATTCACTAGCGCAAACTATGGAATCAGGAGTTTTTTCTTGAAACTCCTTGTTCGCCCGCCCTGACATGAGGACTTTGATCTTTGCCACTGCCTTGTCAGGATCCACGAATACTCGCCAACCACAATAATTCCGATTGGCGTCAACATACCCTTTATCGACTAACCGCCTGACCGTCGCAGGGCTAACTCCGGACAAGGCGGCAATATATTTGACCGTTGCTATCAACACTAACCTCCTTTTGCAACATTGCTCAACCTATCCCAAATCATAACCCGAGACTCCAACAATTGTATATGACCTTATTTGACCTTATTTTACCCCTTAATTCGTCTAAAATAGGAACGATCCTCTGCCTTCTCCCTTTCTCTCACGCCGTGCGCATGCATTCGTCGCTTACAACGACTAGAACACCATCGCTGTTTTGGTCCACTCCTCTTCTTGTGGTAGAAAATCCTTTGACAGGACCGCTTCCGCTTGGTCGGGCCTGCACAACACTGCTCTATCAATTCTGGATCATCTATTGCCTTCAACAAGTTTTGGTTGACCCTAAACAGGGTGTTCCCGATACCAATGCCAAATCTTTTCAGGTCATGATCATAATAATCCATGACCCTCCATCCTCCCGCCCCTATGGGTATTTTAAAATCAGGATCCTTTAAGTCCTTATGGTTGAATTCAACCCCTACAGGAGGAACAAGCTTCGGTTCCCAAACGTAATCCCTTTCCTGGTCTCTAAGCTGATGGAAAAGCGCAAGCTTTATTTGCTTTTCTAAAATGCCCTCCACTATGGAGACGATGTTAAGCCAGTATTGAAGAAAACCTAAATAATCCTCTGATTCAAACCAATTCTTCCCCCCTTGCCGCTCATACTGGATCAAGGTGGAATTTGGGTCGGGAAGCCCCTTTTTACTATCAAGAACAATCTTTGGACAATGCTGCTCAAAAAACTCGATCAGGTTGTCTCTTTCAGTGTCAGTCGCAAAAACGTTCTCTTCTCTTCCCAGATGCATATTATAAAAATCGCATAATACCTGCATAAAAGTCACCTCCTCCACAGATATACATATATGATTCCCTCAATTAAAATTATAGTACTCATCCATATGGGTAGCAATTTTGTCTTGGTCTGTTTCGCTCGAGATGGGCGCAGAAACGGTAGGGTAAGGGATTAGGGTCCGGTACGGGGAGGGTCAGACACTCCGCATCAGGAAAGATCGACCGAAACCAATCTACTGCTGGAAGACCCAAGCCAACGGGATTTTAACAGCAGCTGAACATGTTGATCTCTTCATAACCATGAAAATAAAATCAGCTTAAGAGCGTCTAGGGATAACTCACTTCCTCGCACCCTAAACGCCATTTTCGTCTTACAGGCTTCCGCGACCATAAACTTGTTTCACTGCGTTCTCAATCAATTTTCCTACTGTGTACCGCTTTCTGCTCGCAGCGATTTTGGTTAACCGTTCCTTTATATCCTGGGA
>PBTO01000114.1 GCA_002726595.1 Gammaproteobacteria bacterium
CTGTCCGGGAGCGTTCTCAGCACCGAAGCACAGATCATTGAACGTGATGGCGCACAATTACTCCAATTGACCATACGGGCGAGTGTCCAGCTACGAACAGGCAGCCGCACCGCCTGGCAAACGACTTTGTTTGGCCGCGGCAGGGTAGCAGTCGACGAAGGTATGGCTGTCGCCGTGCGCGCTTCACTGGACCGCATAATCAGGGAGTTGGTCCTTGACGATTATTTCTTGCAGGAAGTGCTTTAATACTGTGGTGCAATCAAACCATCCGACGTGAAATTGCTCGGCACTTCATGGCACAAAAGATGTTCTGGTATTTGTGTACAGACAGATGCCTCCCTGTTTAAGGTGTAAGGCGTAAGCATGACAAAGTCAAAAACTACCAAGGACAGTAAATTCATAGCTGAAGAGAAAACTGACGCATACTGCGAGAATGATCCCAGGTTACGCGGGAAGCAAGAGAAAAAACTGGAAAAACAATTCTACGAGGAAGAACTGTTTCGTTTGCAGGTGGAACTGGTCAAACTTCAGGAGTGGGTGAAGAAGAAAGGACTCAAGGTTGTGGTCGTGTTTGAGGGGCGTGATGCCGCTGGTAAGGGTGGGGTTATCAAGCGCATAATTCAGCATGTAAATCCCCGGATTTGCAATATAGTCGCGTTACCGGCCCCGACGGAGCGGGAAAAAACCCAGTGGTATTTTCAGCGCTATACCTCACACCTGCCAGCAGCAGGTGAGATCGCCCTGTTCGATCGTAGCTGGTATAACCGCGCCGGCGTGGAGTACGTAATGGATTTCTGTACGCCGGAGGAGCATGAGGAATTTTTGCGTTCCTGCCCGGAATTTGAGCGTATGCTGGTGCGTTCAGGAATCATCCTCATTAAATACTGGTTTTCAGTCAGCAATGAAGAACAAGAGCGACGCTTTCAGGCGCGCGGACAAGATCGGCACAAATACTGGAAACTGAGTCCGATGGATATGGAATCCAGGTCGCGGTGGGTGGAATATTCCAGAGCCAAGGATGAGATGTTTGCCGCTACGGATATCAAACAGGCACCCTGGTATGTAGTACCATCGGATGATAAGAAACGTGCCAGGTTAAACTGTATAGCACATCTGTTGAGCATGATCCCCTATAAGGACTTAAATCCTGAAGTCCCCACGATTCCCCCATTGAATGTCAGAGGCGGATACGTGCGCTCCCCCATGCTGGACCAGACCTTCGTTCCGAAAAAGTATTAAGGCACCTCTGATCAATTACATAGCCAATTCTTAAGTATTTCGTGGTCTTTGCTCAGACCACGCTGTACTGGATTGACGAATTTGCTTTTTATCCCAATTCCAGATCACTACCTGATAGGGGCGCCATATATAATGAAAAGGTGCCACCAGAATATGCACCAAGCGAGTGAAGGGAAAGATCAGAAAGATGGAAAATGCGCCGACAATATGCGCCTTAACCACCAGGGGCATGGCAATTACCGCGGCCGGTTCGGGACTGAACTTGATTAGTGACCAGAGATAAGGTGACAGGTCTGCGGCAAACCAGGAAGATCCCCAACGGTAGTTAAGCGCAATATAGCAACCGAGCAAAGCTTGCAGAAGCAGTACAAATTCAATAAAAAGATCCATCGATGTGGTGACTACCTGAATCCTGGGATGAAGCAGACGCCTGAAAATCAGGGCGACCAAACCCACCACAAGTGCCACGGCGAAAGTAAAGTTTACGCCTTCATGAATCAATAACCCCGTGGGGTTGCTGTTTATAGCCAGCACGACTCCGGGGAGTAGAAAAGCTACCAGGTGTCCCAGAAAGATCATCAGGATCCCCCAATGAAAAGGAACCGTACCCCAAAAACCTACCTTGCCTTCCAGAAACTGAGCCGACAAACTGGTTACCTGAAATCCCTTATATCTATAGCGATAAATCGTGCCCAGTAGAAATACAATGACGACTACGTAGGGATAGCCGGTAAAGAAGAAGGTGTTTAATGAATCCATCAGGACTCTCCATATTTCCTAACACTAGCCAAAGGCACTAGCATTGTTCTCGATAGTGTTTTCACGGTTAACTGAATCGATAAAATCGCTGGACCGGGCCAGCGGTATAGACTGAATCAGGGCGAAATCCTGTTTCAATACTTCATAAAGTGTGCGCAAGGCAAACTTGTAAAGCGTAACCGCATCTACCGATACCTGCGGTGTGTCGATCAGCGTCTTGTATTGCTTGTTATTTGCCTCATTTTTCTTCAGCAATCGACCCGGTGAAAACTCACCGATCATCTCAAGCAGAGCAGGGGCAATAATGGCGTAGGCCAGGTCATGCAATAAGTCCTCATCGGTGAGCCGGTCCATCAGCCGTAATAAATTCGGCAGATGATCGGCCAACTCAGTACCACAGTCGTTCTCCGTGGCAAGATGCTCTCGGTTCAGATTGGCCAGCATTTCGCCGCGCTTATAATCATCGCCAAAAAGCACATAACCAATATCCAGCGTGGCGATCGCCTGTACATCAAACGAGCGGGTGAACAATTCCTGCATGGTTAACAAATTGTCTTTCGGCAGTAATTCCAGAAATCGATCCAGTTCCGGTGTGGCGAGAGGATAATCTGCGCCCAAGTGTTGCCGGATTTTTCCAACCCGCTCGGGAAAATCCGCCTCGGGGTAGTCAAACAAGTCTGCTAATAAACTGTAATGCATTTTTCTTCCTGTTTTCTTAACCTATCTCAGGCACGATTTACAGACCGCGCCGCGCTGTTCCCTCTTTAAAACCAAATCCACTACTGCCCTTCGCATCACCGGTGAATTCCATCATCTCGATCGCCTGCTCTCGATGTGACGGCGGAATTACGAAGCGATCCTCGAACTTGGCAAGTGCTGTCAGATAATAGATGTCATCTGCCATCTTTGCGGTCAGCCCGGCATCTTCTAATGCCTGTTGTGCCTTGGCTTCGGAAATATCACCCACTGTCTTCCAGCGGCGGTAAAGACGTATCGCCATTAATTTCATAACGCGGGATTTGACTTTCTCGGTATCGCCGGCACTAAACAGATTCGCCATATATTCCAGTGGGAAACGGGCTTGTTCGATCGAACCCCATAACTCTTCTGTGCTGGTGTCGTAGAGCCAGTCATCATTCCAGTGCTTGGTGATTGCACCCAGCTTTTCTGCCTGCTTGTCGTTGTTCACCTTGGTGAGTGAGGCCATAACCGGCAGCAAAGGGGGCACGTAGAACAACATTGGCATGGTGCGGAACTCAGAGTGCAGCGGCAATGCCATGCCCCACTCTTTTACAAACTTGTAAGTGGGGGAAGCCTGGGCTGAACGGATGGTGGAATCGGCCACACCATTTTCCTTGGCCGCAGCGATCACTTCCGGATCGAAGGGATCGAGCATAATATTCATATGGGCATCTACTAAATCCTTTTCATCGACTGATGCCGCCTCTTCAATCCTGTCTGCATCATAGAGAATGACGCCCAGATAACGGATTCGACCTACACAGGAATGCATGCAGGCTGGAGCGAGTCCGGCTTCGATACGTGGAAAGCACAGGATACATTTTTCCGATTTTCCGGTGCTCCAGTTGTAGTAAGTCTTTTTATAAGGACAGGCTGTCACACACATGCGCCAACCCCGACAGACATCCTGATTGACTAGTACAATGCCATCCTCGCCACGCTTGTACAGTGCACCCGAGGGGCAGGACGCCACACAGGCCGGATTCAAACAGTGGTTACACATGCGGGGAAGGTAGAAGAAAGCCATCTTCTCCAATTCGAACATGGCTGCCTGTTCTTCCGGCGATAGATTCTTCAGGTTTGGATCGTTGCGAGCGTAGTCCGGCGTACCACTTAAGTCATCATCCCAGTTCGGACCCATCTTAATATCCATGGGTTCGCCGGTAATCAGGGACACCGGGCGCGCCGCTGGCTGGTCGTCGCCGGCTGGCGCTTCAATTAGATTCAGATACTTGTAGGTGAACGGTTCGTAGTAGTCATCGATCACTGGCAGGTGGGGATTGTGAAAGATATTGCCCAGGCCCTTCTTCTTGCCGGCGCCCTTCAATCGAATCGCGGGAGAACCATCGCCTGCGGCTGAAGTCGCGATGATATCGCCACTGCCATTCGCTCCGGAACCATTGCTACCATTACCCGACTTGGCTTTTTCCCATCCACCTTTATAGATATCCTGATCTTCCCATTTCGAGGGGTAGCCGGTGCCGGGTTTGGTTTCTACGTTGTTCCACCACATGTACTCGGCGCCCTTACGGTCCGTCCAAATATTCTTGCAGGCCACAGAACAGGTATGGCAACCAATGCATTTATCGAGATGAAAAACCATTGAAATTTGCGATCTAATATCCATCTAGTGCTCCGCCTGTTTCTTGATATCGAATACGTAGGACAATGTCATCACCACACCACCTTGGTCATCTTCTTGACCGTGACATGGGTATCTCTGTTTGGGGCAATAGGCCCCCAATAGTTAAAGTGATAACTGAACTGGCCGTAACCTCCGGCCAGGAAATTGGGCTTAAGGTGTATCCTGGTCACACTGTTATGGCCGCCGCCACGTCGGTTACCACGGACCTGAGACTTCGGCACCATGGTTCTTTCTGGTACGTGATAGACGATGCACACCCCCCTTGGAATTCTCGAGCTGACCACGGCCCGTGTGACGTACACACCGTGGTCGTTGTATACCTCTACGTAGTCGTTGTCCTTAATGCCAAGCGTGTCGGCATCTACCTCGCTCAACCAGCAGGGCTCACAGCCCCGTGACAGCGTCATCATACGCAGCGTATCGCCGTAGGTGGAGTGAATATGCCATTTGCCATGGGGTGTCAGGTAATTGAGCACCAGAAATTCTTCGGTCTTCGATGTTTCTATCAGATCGCCATACAGTTCAGGTTTGGGTGACGGCTTGTAGGTAGGAAGACTCTCACCATAGGCGAGGTACATCTCATGATCCAGATAGAAGTGCTGCCTGCCCGTCAGTGTCCTCCATGGCACCAAGCGCTCGGTGTTGTAGGTATAAGGTGCATAGGCCCTGCCGTTATTCATCAAACCAGACCACAGCGGCGANGTATTGTAGCGACGTGGCTGGGCCTGCAANTCNNTATANTTGATGAGTANCTNNTCGNTGCCTTTACCCAAATCGACCAGCTCAACTCCGGTNTTCTTCTCCATGTTTTCGTAAGCCCGAACCGTCAGTTTTCCGTTGGTCAGGNTGGANAGATGCAGTACCGCGTTCGCTGCATCNANATCTTCTTCGATAGAAGGATAGNTTTCGCCGTCCATTTCNCGCACTGGAAAATGANTGGANTCGATCATCTCCTNGTAGACNTCGTCACAGGCGAACTGATTGCCGTGNGCGCTCAGGCCGGTTTTACAGATGTTGTTGCCCAGCGTAATAAACTTCTCGTAGATCTTGGTGTAGTCACGGTCGACTATCGCCAGCTTATGCATGGTCTTGCCCGGGATCGCCTCGACTTCTCCGTGATACCAGTCCTGGATGTGCGGCTGGGTAACCTCATCAGGGGTGTCGTGCGCCAGCGGTGCAGCCACGATGTCTTTCTGTGGTTCGGCCAAATATTCCTTCGCCAGTTCGCTGGTCTTCCTGGCGATTTCCTTGAAAATATCGAAGTCCGTCTTCGACTCCCACACCGGAGCGATGGCTGCTGACAAGGGATGGATGAAGGAATGCAAGTCGGTGCTGTTCAGGTCAGCCTTCTCGTACCAAGAGGCTGCTGGTAGCACAATATCGGAATAGAGCGCGGATGAGTCCATGCGGAAGTTGAGATCGACTACCAGATCCATCTTTCCTTCCGGTGCGACCTCTCGCCAGTTCAGTTCTTCGGTGTGGTCCTCCGAATCCTGGGCAATGCCATTGTGGTGGGTTCCCAGATAGTGTTTCAGGCAGTATTCATGCCCCTTCATGCTGCCGACGATGGCGTTGCCACGCCAGATATACCAGACTCGCGGATGATTTTCCGGGGCTTCGGGATCGCTAACTGAGTATTGCAGTTCTTTGGACTTGAGTTTCTCCAGTACATGACTCTTGATGGCGTCATCATCGGAAGCACCGTCTTCCACCGCCTGCTTGCACAACTCCAGTGTATTCTGGTTGAACTGAGGGTAGAACGGCATCCAGCCGTTGCGTACGGATTGAACAATCGTATCCGCCGTATGCTTGCTGGTCAGTGCATTATCCGGGACGGTGTTGTAGCGCGAGTAATTGCCATCGTAGCGATACTGGCTGGTATTGATATAGTGCCAGAGCGGTGTCTGTTGCAAGCGCACGGCATTCTGCCAGTCCTTGGCGAACGCGATGCTGCTCCAAGACTCCATGGGCGCCAGTTTTTCCTGACCTACATAGTGATTAAGCCCACCACCATTCCTGCCGACGCAGCCGCTTAACATCAATGCCATGGCACCGGCGCGATACATCAGGTTGGCGTGGTACCAGTGGTTTATTCCGGCACCGATGATGATCATGCACTTGCCTTCGGTAGCCTCTGCAGTCCCGGCCCATTCCCGGGCAAACTGCAACACAGATTTGGCATCGACGCCGGTGAAAATTTCCTGCCAGGCTGGTGTATAGGCCGCATCCTTATCGCCGTAATCTTGGGGGTAATCACCCTCAAGGCCGCGACTGACACCGTATTGGGCCATCATAAGATCGTATACGGTGGTCACGCAGACGGTCTCGCCGGAGGCAGTCTTCATCTTTTTCACCGGCACGCCTCTTAATGCCTTATTGTCCATACCCCATTCATCAAATTGGGTCTGCAACACCGAATCATGATCATCAATAAAGCTGAGCAATGGATTGTAGGGCTTACCATCAACCGAATCTTCCAGCTTCATGTTCCAGTTACCATCGATGCCATCCCAGCGATGCCCCATGGAACCCTGGGGTATTACCAGGCGACCTGAGTCTTCATCGATACAAGTAAACTTCCAGTCGCCTTTTTCAATTTTTTTGTGCTCGGCCAGTTCATTCGCACGCAGCATTCTGCTAGGGCGGTACTCACCGTCCTGTTTCTCGACTTTCACCAACATTGGGCTGTCGGTGTATTGCTTGCAGTAATCAATGAAATAAGCAGTTTTTTGATCGTGATGAAATTCCTTCAGTATCACATGGGAAACGGCCATCCAGAATGCGCCATCGCTACCGGCATGCAGAGGTACCCACTGATCGGCATATTTGCAAACCTGAGAGAAATCAGGTGAGAAGACTACCGTTTTGGTGCCGTTGTGCCGCGATTCGGCAAAGAAATGCGTATCGGGCGTCCGCGTCATATTCAGGCAGGCACCCATATCGGCAATCATCTTGGAGTTATACCAGTCTGCGCTTTCACAGACGTCGGTCTGTTCGCCCCAGATTTCGGGAAAGGCCGTTGGCAGATCGCAATACCAGTCATAGAAACTCAGACAGACACCACCGAATAGCTGTAGAAATCTGGAACCTGCCGCATAACTCAACATGGACATGGCAGGGATTGGTGAGAAACCAATTACGCGGTCAGGGCCATATTTTTTCGCGGTATAGATATTCGCTACCGCCATAATTTCCAGCACTTCGTCCCAATCGGCGCGGCGAAAACCACCTTTGCCACGGGCTTTCTGGTAGGTCTTGCGTTTTTCGGGATCGGCCTGCAGAGACTCCCATGCCTTTAAAGGGTCACCTGTCTTTCTTTTCTCTTCACGATAAGCATCTATAAGCGCGCCCCTTATCAGGGGGTACTTGATACGAAGTGGGCTGTAGAGATACCAGGAATATGAAATACCCCTCTGGCATCCTCTGGGCTCATAAGGAGGAATTTGATCATCCAGCATTGGGTAGTCAAGCTGTTGGGTTTCCCAGACCACGATGCCGTCTTTAACATGAATTTGCCAGGAGCAACCACCTGTACAGTTGACTCCGTGAGTACTTCTTACGACTCGATCATGCTGAAAGCGGTTGCGGTAAAACTCTTCCCAATTGCGAGTTTCCGGTGAAATGATGTCTTTAATCCAGCTCATGATCTAACCCTTTTCATTCTGTTCATAATTAACTGTTCAATCTCTAACTTGCCGATCATAAATTGCCTGATTGACCGAGCCGACTTTTCTACGTAGCCAGATTAAGGGGATCAGCACAAATAAAAACACTGCCCCTATTACGCCAGAGGTAAATAATCTTAAAAAGTAATTTACTGCCTGTTGTGAGTCACTTTCGCTATCAGCGTACTCAAAGAATGCAACCAGGGAGGCAATCTCTGCCTCTTCCACTGGCTTTTCACCGTAGGCGGATTGCATGGCGGGAAAAGGTGCGGTAGCAATAATCGCGGTGAGACCAGCACTCCCCATTCTGGAAAACGCCGAAGTGAGCTCTGCGGCCAGTGTACCGCCACCGGTCACGGTATCATTCTGCACATCATGACAGGCATTACAGGCAGGCCCTGCATTTTGGAAACGGCGTACGCCCTGGAACAGGTCACCACCGAGCGCTATATCTGTCTGAGCCTGAGCCTGTGCCTGTACCTGTGAAATTGTTGCCTGAAAAGGCAGCAACAAAAAAAGGGAACAGCCGGCCACTATAAGGAAGCGGGTTGTTCCCCTGTTCAATCTACTCATCATTTTTACCATCCCCCATCGCGGGTATCACAATCTGGCGCGCGCATTAGAATCCTTTTCTAGCTCAAAGGCAATTCTAAAGTTCAAATATTCTAGAACCTGTAGGTAATCCAGGCCCACAGTCTGTCGGTACCCTATTTGCCCGCTGCCCTATCGCCTCTGGAATAGCTGGCGTATTTAACTCCAAGTGTAGTACCTGCCGATACGGGATGCACGAACTACAGATCGATTTCGTTGCCGCTCGTCTAAAAAAAATTGTAACTCAGGCTCAATCTCTCATTCGGTGCACAAGCCAGGCTAATGGCATCAAAGGTCTGGCGATCCTGACGCCAACCGACATGACCTACAAATCGATGATTGTTGTGGGTTACGACCTGACGACCAACCTCAGCCGCAAAGGTACCATCAGTGTACTGTAAAAATCCTTGATCTAGCTCAGTGGATCGCCCAGTTGCGCCGATGCAATTCCAGTATGTGTGGACGCGGTGGCAACAAGATCCGTAGCTAATATTAATTTAATTGAAATCAAGCAAACTCACCCTCCAGCTATATCCAGTCATGTATAATTCAAGCTTTTCCCTACTACCCACATTGAACCATTGCTGAATAAATTAATGGACTGTAGGGCTAATTCGAACATAAGAGTGATCTAGATCAGTTTCTTGACCAATCAATAAAGATAAGCGGAAAGAAAAACCCCTAATTTTATAAGGTTATTTTTTGACCAGATGATGGCCACTAGTGAACATTGGTGGTAAAAACCGCACAGCATTGGCCAGCAATATTTACAGGTCGAGTTGGTTTCTTAGGTCGGTGGGAAACAGAGTACAGCGATATTTATTGGGGATTATTCACGCCTTCAGTATAGTCAAATTCTTGTTGAAGCTGTGCGAGCACATGCCGCTGCACTGCATTCCACTTCTGCGGCCGATACCTGCCACGCACCTCCATGCTTTCGGTCACCTCAACTGTATTATTTCTTATGTTGTATTTAAGAGCGGGGCCATCTACGCCGTATACACAGAACGCTGTGAATCCCGAGATATTGGCGAGAGAAATCAAATCCTGTTTTCTTCTATCCGAAATCTTCACTATTTTCTGCCTCATCAGTTAGCGTCTCTACTCGGTCAAAGTTCCATTGGGCATTGGCAAAATTTGATACAACTAATAGAGCACAAAGTGTCAAACCCCGACTTGTAGTCTTAAGCATTATTGAATTCATCAGAAAATATCTCCTTGAGTTCTTGCTTTAACTGCCCATAAGGGTTGCCGAAATCAGGTGTAAAAAGTGTACTGACTCCAGCTTTGTTGTTCTTGATAACAATCGATTGGGTGCGGTTAGACAGATCAGGGGCGTATAGCGCTGCTTCGATACTATCGAACGGCAGAGACTCCAGGATAATTCCTCTGGCCGTAGTCATGCTGTATTGAGTGATCGTGATTAAGGGTTGCCTGTTTGGCATTGCTTGCCTCCCGCTCCATCTTTCCGGCTGCGAAGATGAATCAGCCGTTGGCAGAATTCATCCTAATTATGATGCGCAAAATTTGTACCTGCTTTAATCTGTTAAGATATTCAACGGAATAAACAATGGAGTTCGGGAGGCATTTCGGGCTGAAATTTGATTTTGATTACACAATGACCGATTAGAAAATATTTTCTAAAGCAATGCGGCAAGTACAGGTCAGGAAGCTGGCAAATACTTGCCGCTGCACAGCCTGAATCACACGAATTTAGTGATTTATTTGTGACATATTACCGTTCTGATACATTCTTGGTATGCCACTGTGTTACATCACAGTAATCATTCCACCAAGCGAGTGATTTTTTTGACAGATCATCGGTATCAAACAGGGTATCTGATCCTGAGTGTGCATAACGGGCGGGCATTTAGTGATTATTAAGCGTATAGCAAAGATCCTGGATGAAATTGGCGATTCCCTTCTATTAACCGCACTAGTGCTTCATCAGCATTTATCACTGTTTTTCTCTTTGAATCATTTTGCTGGAAACTGGTGAGCTGACTAAAACGAACTCTTTATATTGAACACAAACTGAAAGTCATCTACCTCAGGATCGCCCCTGTTGGTCATGGGAAAAGCAAAGTCGATATGGGCCACGCGGCCCGATGCCGCCTTACTGGACGCCAGCCTGAGGCCAATGCCGATGTCGACCAGCAGATCGTCTTCCACACCATTGTCCACGCCCGGCTCCCAGGCCCTGCCCACATCGACAAACAAGGCCCCGCCGACGCGAATCAGGTTTAACAGGTGGATATCTGAATAGATACGTTCTTCCAGGGTCAGAGAAACGCTGCGATCACCCACTTGGAACCGGTTCTCGAAAGCTCGGGCTCCAGTCCGACCGCCAAACACAATCTGCCTGTTGGTGTTCAGATTCTTCGAGTACTGGGCCTGAAAATTGGCAAAGAAAGAGCGGCGCGAGTTGATGCGTCTGAAATAACGCGATTCATAGCTAACCACTACGTCCTCCGCCTTCTTGCGGTCATCATTCCACAGACCCTCCCATTCCAGGCTGTGTTGCCACAGCAAATTTTCTGTATAGGCCAGTGTGCCACTGTAGAATCCGTCTAGAACCACTCTGTCCTCATCGGAACCGAAGTCGGCTGCGGCAAATCCCAATCGACTGATAAAACGATGGCCAAGATGGAGATCTTCGGTACGATAAATCTGATCCAGATTAAAAGCGGTGTCAAAGTTATCCTCAACTAATTCGAATCCAAGGAAAGGATAGGAAAGCTCTTTATCATCGGGAAAAACTGCGGGCGATGGCAAATCCTTGCCGGGTGAGAACTGGGCACGGCGGTAGCGATATCCAACCGTCCAACGTTGAGCGAATCCGCCGATCAAGCCCCTGGAAAATCCCAGTTCGACGCTGAAATCCTCTATTTCGTGCTCAACTTCTGTGATCTCATCGCCACGACGAAATTGTTCATCGATGCGATCTCCGTTCTCCAGCGACACCCCCCAGGAGCGCCTCGAGTCCAGAGAAAAAAATGGCAGATTAAGAGCAAATAGCTGATTCGAACCATCGTCGCTATCGATAATACGGCTGCGATTGATCAGACGTGAACCCAATACATTACTGTCTTCATAGGTCAGTTCCCGGGAGTGGCGATCTGTGTCTTCCTTGCTGGCCACTTTCAGCTGTTTACCCAGCCCGAGTATATTGGAATCGCGAAAACTGAAGCTGAAGGTATTTTCACCTCCTGAACGATCGAAAGAGAAACCGGGGGTCAGTGACCAGGTATCTTTGGTAATTACCTCAACAGCCACATCGTCACCGCAGCGGCTAACCGGGCGCAGATCGACATCGTAGAAATAATCCTGCCCGCGCAGCAGTCTGCCTGACTCCTCTAGCAGCCGCTGATCGTATGTTTGCCCCTCAGCAAACAGGATTTGGCGGGAGATAACCGCCTCGCGAGTCAGTAGATGAACGCGATTGGCCCAGCGAAACAGGGTTAAATTTTCTGCCGGATCGGTTTCATCGAAGATCGGCAGCCGGGTGTAAAAAATTTGACTAACCCGCGCACCGGGAATAATTGCAAACTCCGGGGGATCTTCCTGTATGAATTGGTAATTACCTCTGGCTGGCTCAAACGGCGCACAGGCCTCAGCAATGGGGTTGTTATTGTCATCTTCTGCGGCGATAACGGTGCCGATTGTTAGCATCGAGAAGGCGGCGTACAGTGCTGTGGTTTTCATTAATAGCAAGATTAACACAGGGACACTGGGGCACCTCTGAATAATGGGAGATTCAGGGATCTGCACCTGTAGTGCTTAACTTTTGGTTACCTCCCGGTTACTCTGGCAATTTTGGCATCACTGAGTCGAGAATAACGGGCACCCATGCTGTCAAATCAGGCAAATTCTGAACCAGACTCGGCAAATAGCAGAATTTTTCTCGCCGCGCTGCTGGCGGGCATACTGCCCTTTCTGATAATCAACAGCAATTATTTGATTGCCGCCTCCGAGGGTTTCGTACCCTGGTGCGTGCCCTACTGGGACAGCTGTACTTCAATCAGTGCCACCGGGCACGAAGGAACGGGTTTTTACTTCTTCAAGGCCACCATGATACCCATGGCCTTTCTGTACATGTGGTACTGGCGCCTGGTGAAAGTTAAACTTACCGCCTTCGGTTACCGCGGTACCGCCATTCCCACTCTGGGAATTATCGCATCGCTGGCACTGCTCTGTTATACCCTGGCCCTGGGGGCTGTTGGGGACAGCTTCAGCTTGACGCGCAGAATCGGCGTTATTTTCTATTTCACCTTTGTCTACCTGTCCCAGCTCTTGATTGTCTATCGCGTGGAAAAACTGGCAATTCCAGACCCCAGCAGACTCTGGCAACTGCTGATGTGTTTGCTCATCCTCTCCGTGGGCGTATCGACACTGCTGCTGGATGCCTTAATTGACAACTATGACGACTATGACGATGCATTCGAGTGGGTGTTGGCGCTATTGCTCCATGTTAATTTCCTGCTTGGCGCCTGGGGCTGGCGGACGCTGGGCAAGCCAGTTTAGGCCTGCCCTGCTGTTAAGCTGAGCACCTGAATAAGTTGGTGAGCCGTAAGCGGCCAACAAGTTAGCTGCCTTTTTACCTACTGGTACTGCACAGGATGTGTGGTGATCTGAATCCTGGTCTCCATGTAAGTAATCGAATCCCCATCGATTGAGCTGAACCAATGGGGTGTGCCGGGTTGCAACACCAGGATGTCACCCGCGCTGACCCTGCGCGCCAGGCCACCCTTAATTCCCTCTCTGGTTCTGATGATATTGGGGCTGGTTGATTCGGCAAGCGGCAATTCAAGCAGACCACCAGTGACCAGCGTGCCGCTACCTTCCAGGATTCGGTAGACCTCGACGCTGAAGGGATGGACCACCGCATAATTTTCCACTGAGCTGCTACGGCGTCGGACCGATATACCGGGAGAAATACGGACGGCCGAACCGGCCGCCGATGCTGTGCCCGCATTCCCCAGTGCGGCTGTGACTTCCGCAACCGATTTGTAAAGAGCTGGCGGTGCGCCGGAATCCTGTGCCCACGCCGGTTGACTCAATAGCAGAAAAGTGAAACCCAAGCCGAGTAAATTTCTCATTGCCTACCTCCATCGATTTAAGATGTTTAGCGATTAAAACGAAATAATACCCGGTTAGTCCATATTTGGCTTGCTGAAAATTCTGCTCTCAATACCATCGACAGAAGCGCAGGATAAGAATCCAATACCCCAATCGAGGGCAGGAAGTGCAGACCACGGGCAATTTATTAGATAGAATCTAAAACCTTGCCCTCGCAGGGCTAATGGTACTTAGAAGATACCAACGTTTAGTGCAACAACGGGAGTCTACTGCTAATGATAAAACGAATAAAACACTACCTGCTGGTTTCTCTGGTAATGGCTTTTTGCAGTACGGTGCTGGCACAGTCATCACCCCCGGCAACGCCTCCTGCCGACTGGGGTCCGATATCCATTAACATCGAAAGCGTGCCCTATCCACACCCGGTGCATTTTTTAAATCGTACGCTCTACGGGCAGGATGTGCGCATCGCCTATATGAATGTGGACCCGGTCGGGCGCCCCAATGGACGCACAGTCGTCATGCTCCATGGCGGCAGTTACTATGGCTGGTACTGGCAAGACAGTATCGAGGCGCTAACCGCTGTTGGTTTTCAGGTCATCACCGTCGATCGCCTGGGCTGGGGACGCTCATCCAAGCCGATAATCCCATACGATACCGCTCTCCATGCGTCGAATACCCGCGCCGTGCTGGAGCATCTGGGCATCGAGCAGGCGGCGGTTGTGGGCCATTCCATGGGAGGCCGACTGGCGAGTAATTTTGCCTATATATATCCCGAGGTAACCACCCATCTTGTTATGGTCAATCCGATCAGTATAGGAGACTCAACCCAGGGTCGTCCCTGGCGAGAGGCATCCTCGGGAAACACTGAACGGGATTTGCAGCAGATCTATGAAGCGAATTTACGCACCGAGCTGCGTCGTGTGGTCGAGTGGCAGCCGGAATTTCTGGAACACGTAAGAATCCGCTACGGTATGGCCCTCAGCAGCGAATACCCGCGTCTGAACCTGGTGCGCTCGATGAACAGTGGCAATTTCGCCGAGCCAGTCACTTCCTTCTGGCCGAAAATTCAGGCGCCTGCCATGCTCATTGGAGGGGCCGAGGACGGCCCGAACTGGCCGGAGAGATCCAAGGCCGCTGCCGATCTGCTACCCAATGGGGAGCACTACATGATCCCGGGCGCCGGTCACAATCCGCACCTGGAAACGCCGGAGATATTAAACCGGGAACTGATCCGTTTCTTAACCGCCGGATCGCGTCTCACTTCGGCGAATTAATCAGAGGTTCCTTAATCAGCCCTAATGGAAGCTAGCAAAGTCCTCCAGCAGCTTGCGCGTAATATCTGGCACTCTTACCTGCTTCTCAGGATAACCGGCTACCAGAATCATAAGTGGCTTTTCGGATACCGGTCTGGCTAAAATTTTATTGAGAAATTTCATTGGGCTTGGCGTGTGTGTGAGTGTGGCCAGGCCGGCATTGTGTAATGCTACGATCAACAAACCCGTCGCGATGCCGACAGATTCAGTCACATAGTAATTCCTGAGCTTGTTTCCCTGTTCGTCAATCTGAAACTTCTGGCCAAAGATAACAATCAGGTAGGGGGCCCGCTCCAGAAATGGCTTGTTTGAATCCGTGCCAAGTGGTGCCAGCGCGTCAAGCCAGTCCTGTGGCGCCCTGGTTGCGTAAAATTCCCGCTCTTCCTTCTCCGCGCCCTCACGGATTTCCTGTTTCAGTGCCAAATCGCTGACTACGGCGAAATGCCAGGGTTGGCGATTGGCGCCGCTGGGTGCGCTGCCTGCGGTTGCCAGACATTTTTCGATAATTTCCCTTGCCACCGGCCGGTCTGAAAATTCTCTGACAGTGCGCCTGGCCTGCATCAGTATTTCAAAGTCCTGCGCCCTACTCTTCATTTCCGGCTCGGACAGTTCGCTGAAATGGTGTTCGATTGTTTTCACGACTTTTTCCTTCACTCTGTGACTGAATTCAACGCTCCGGTTAAATCTTATACCCAGAGCCTCGATTTGCTACAACTGATATCCTGCAGAGCTGTTATCTTATCAGTAGTAGAAGGGGCGCTAAAAAAACTGCTAATCTTGCAAGATTCTCCTGCCTGGCAATCGCTGGTCAGGGCCTCACACGAATAACCCGAAACAAGAATGAGAAAGATATGAAAGCAACTACTAATGCGTTAAAAAACCTGTCACTAGCCATTCTTTGTGCAATATTGATTAGCCTGCCAGTCAGCGCACAGGATGATTTTGTGTACTGGCCCAATTCTGACTATGATCCATCAATTCCTACCATTGGGGAGGTGCTGGGTTACCAGCCAGGAGACAGAATCACCTGGCACAAAGATGCAATTCGCTACTTTACCGCATTGGCGGCGGCGGCACCTGAGCGAATGACACTAACCGAATACGCCAGAACCTGGGAAAATCGCGAGCTGATCTATGCAGTGGTGTCTTCGGCAACAAATATTGCCAATCTTCAATCCATTAAATCTGGCATGCAAACTCTGGCCGACCCACGCTTGACCGACGCCGACGCAGCCGAGCAGATCATCGCCTCACAGCCTGCGGTTACCTGGCTTTCCTATGGTGTGCATGGCAACGAAATTTCCTCTACTGATGCCGCCATGCTAACGGCCTATCATCTGCTGGCATCCCGTGGCGATGATCTGGTGACAGATATCATGAATGATACTGTGGTGGTAATCGATCCCATGCAGAATCCGGACGGGCGGGATCGCTTCATCCATAATTTTGAAACTGCCGAAGGCCTGGTACCTGATTCCGATCGCCTGGCAGCGGAGCATGACGAACCCTGGCCCGGTGGGCGCTCCAATCACTATCTGTTTGACATGAACCGCGACTGGTTCATCCAGACCCAGCCAGAAACCCAGGGTCGCACCAGTGCCATGCTGGAATGGTACCCGGTGGCTTATGTGGACGCCCATGAGATGGGATCTGACGGCACCTACTTTTTTTCCCCCGAGGCGATTCCCTTTAACCCGCATCTGGCAGAAGATCAGACAGAGAGCCTGCAATTATTTGGCAGAAACAATGCCCGGTATTTTGACCAGTTCGGCTTCGATTACTTCACCCGCGAAGTCTATGATGCCTTCTACCCCGGCTATGGGGCCAGTTGGCCCTCTTATTTTGGCGGTATCGCCATGACCTATGAGCAGGCCTCGACTCGTGGTCTGATATTTCGACAGTATGACGGCAATGAAGTGCACTATCGCGACACGGTAAGAAATCATTTTGTGACTTCACTCTCCACAGCGGAAACTGTTTCTGTTAACCGGGAAAAGTTTCTTACCGACTTCTATAACTACCGGGTAAGTGCAATCGAGGAAGGGGAAGATGAAGACATTCGCGCCTACATTGTGCCTGTGCAAGCCGATCAGGCTGCTGCAAACAAGCTGGCGGGTCTGTTAAGTCGACAGGATGTGGAAGTGAGTCGGGCGCTGGATTCTTTCAATGCCTGTGGCGAAGCCTACGATGCGGGATCTTATGTAATCAGAACAGATCAGCCTGCCAAGCGCTTCATCCGTACCCTAATGGATGTGGATGTGCCGATGGAGGACGATTTTCTTGCCGTACAGGAACAGCGACGCGCAAACAATCTACCGGATGAGATCTATGATGTCACCGGCTGGTCTTTGCCACTGATGTTCAATATTCAGGCCCATGCCTGTAATCGTGCACCATCCGGTGAATTTGCACCGGTAGGTATAGAACTTTTCCAACCCGGTGTGGTCACCGGTGGCGAGGCGAGTGTCTCCTATCTGGTGCCCTGGGGCTCGGCACCGGCTGTACGCTTTCTCGCCGGCGCGCTGCGCCAGGGATTGACCGTGAAGAGTAACGACAAGGCATTCACCAACATCGACAATGAATACCCCGCCGGTACGCTGATACTGGATGTGGCGGACAATCCAGCAAATGTTTTTAACGTGATCACTGAACTCGCGGCAAACACGGGGGCTAATGTAGTTGCGGTCAATGACAGTTGGGTGACCGACGGCCCAAGCTTTGGCAGTGCCAATGTGGCATTGATGAACGAGCCAAAAGTTGCCATGGCCTGGGATGAGCCCACTACTGCCTATAGTGCAGGAAATACCCGCTTCGTCATCGAGCGGCAGTTTGATTTTCCGGTTACGCCCATCCGGGTGGATCGTTTACGCACGGCTAACCTCAACCGTTACCAGGTGCTGATACTGCCGCTGATGAGTGGTGGGGGCTATAAGACTGCCCTGGGTGAGGCGGGAATCGAAAATCTGAAGGCCTGGGTGCGTCGCGGTGGTGTAGTAATCGGCATGGGTAACGCGACCCGTTTCCTGGCCGATCCGGACGTGGATTTACTCTCTATCAGGCGTGAACGGGCGGTAGTGGAGATTGAAGATGCAGATGATGCTGAAGAAGACGAAGAAGAGGCTACCGTTGATGGCCAGTATCTTGCTGAACTCGAGCAATATGAGGAGCAGGTCGCTGCTCTGGAAGATGATCCTGACGCGGTGGCCGGCGTGTTGGTTAGAGCTGACGTGCATCCAGAGCACTGGTTAAGCGCTGGCGTAGCACCGGTGCTCAATGTACTGGTACGGGGGACGGACGTCTACACACCGATCCGCATCAACGATGGCGTCAATGTAGCCCGATTCCAGGGCCCGGATGACCTGCTGGCCAGTGGTTATATCTGGGAGGAGAACAGGCGGCAGCTGGCCTATAAACCCTTCGTTGTGGCCCAGCAACAGGGCGCGGGCCAGGTAGTTGCCTTTACCCAGGATCCCACCGTGCGGGCCTATCTGGACGGGCTCAATGTCATCCTGATGAACGCAATATTCCGTGGTTCGGCCCATGCCCGACCAGCGCGTTAACTGTGTAAACTGAGATGAATTCATTTGACATGGGTGCCGTACCAATCCAGGTAGCGCTCGAAGCGATCCAGTTGGAACGAGGGTTTACGAATACCGTGATGTTCTCCCGGGTAGACCACCAATTGGGTCGTACGGCCAAGCCTTTTTAGCGCCTGATAGAGTTGCTCGGAATTCAGGATTGGCACATTCCAGTCCTCTTCACCGCCCATGATTAGTGTTGGCGTTGTGATGTTAGCAACATCATTAAACGGTGAAATGCGCTCCCAGGCCTGGGGATTTTCCCACGGCAGGCCCAGTTCCTTTTCCCATTGCAGTTGATAGTGGTCGTGCCCGTAGTTACTTCGATACAGCACTTCGCTGGCGCCGGTTACAGCGCCTTGAAAACGCCCGGTCTTGGTGATGACATAGTTGGTCAGGATGCCACCGTAGGACCAGCCACCGACTCCCAGTCGATCGGGATCGGCAAAACCCTGCTCGATGGCATAGTCGATGCCCGCCATGACATCTTCAAAATCCCTGGTGCCCCAGTCCTGATAAATGCCAAGGGAAAAATCCTGGCCGTAGCCGGATGATCCCCGGGGATTAACCATGACCACAACATAGCCATTGGCGGCAAACAGTTGTGCTTCGAAGTTGAAATTAAAATCGTACTGGGAAACTGGCCCACCATGAATACGTAACAGGGTCGGATACCTGAAATCAGAGTCAAACCCGGCAGGTTTGTAGATAAAACCTTCCACCTCGGTCCCATCCCGACTATCGAATTGGACTTTTTCGACACTGGCCAGTTGCAGTTCATCTAACAGCGGTCGATTGCTGTGAGTGAGCTGCTGCAGATTGCCGTCATCCAGGAGAAATACTTCACTGGGCAGATGGGCTTCCCCAATTAGCGTAGCGATCTGTCCAGCACTATTGGTAGAAAATCCGCGCACGCTGCGCTGACCCGCTATCGTTCTGGTGAAGCCCTCACCCGTAAGATCGATACTGGCGAGATGGCGTTCGCCACTCTCTTCCCAGATGAACTGGATCGAATTGCCATCGGTGGCGAACTCCGGTGAGCTGACATTACGATCCAGTCTTTGTGTCAATACCCGGGCGGAACCACCGCTGGCTGGCGCTATTGCCAGGTGATTGGTTGCATACCAGATCAGATCGGGTTCGATGACCGTCACATAGGTAATGGTTTGACCATCGGGACTCCAGGCCGGGGAGGAATCGGAGCCGGAATTGGTAGTGACTTGCAGCAGGGTTGCGCCGGCGTCGGGGCTGTCGGCAGAGACTACCCAGATATCGCGATTGCTGTTGGCATCCGGCTCTTCGGTACGGTTGCTGACGAAGGCAATTCGCGTGCCGTCCGGACTCCAGACCGGTTGCGCATCGTCATAGTCGCCGGAGGTAATCTGGGTGACGGCATCATCATCCAGGTTTTGTACATACAGATGCGTCCTGAGGCGATCCAGATAGCCGATGTTATCCCTTTTAAATTGCAGGCGGTCGATGACCCAAGGCCCTTCTTTTGTATCTTCGCCATCTGCTGCTTCCTCAGGGTCCTGATCTGTCACCAATAGCACCAGTCGCTCGCCGTCCGGCGACCACTCATAACCATTTACGCCCTGTTCGATATGGCTTAGCTGAACCGCCTCGCCCCCCTTGCGATTGAGCGCCCAGACCTGAGTTTCGCCATCATTTCTCGATGCCATGAAGGATAGATATTTGCCATCAGGACTCCACTGAGGCGAACTAGCGGAGGAACCGACACCAGTCATTGCCAGTAACTCTTCACCATCACTGGATACCATCCAGAGCCGGGTTTCAGAACTGTCTTCCTCCAAGTTGGTTTCTCTGACCGTGTATGCTATCCATTCACCGTCTGGGCTAATGTTGGGGCTGCCTACCTGTTTAATGGCAAAAAAGTCTTCGGCAGTGATGAGGCGATTGTTTGCACCGGACTGGGCTGCTATTGGACCAGATACAAATAAGCAGGTAAGAGTGATGACTGGTATTAGCTTGAGCCTTGGCATGAGCTGCTCCGTTATTCATTGTTCGTTAATTGAGTGCGTCATTGGGAAAAACCGGATAGAGCAAGAATAAAAGCCCTCTGCTTCGGAGTCCATACCTTTTGGGGTTATGATTTGCCCTGCATGGCCACGCCAGGGACTAACTTAGAGTGGCGAAAAGCCACAAAAACGCGTAGCCTTTCTGGTCTGATAAAAACCACACAGAAGGTGGCAATATGTACGCGTCTCGTTTACTGCTCCTGATACTGCTGACAACACTGGGCTCGCTCTCACTGGCACAAACCCCCACGCCCCAACTCACCGGACTGAAGGCGGAAGCTGCCAGCCAGGTGGACGCCATGGCGAAGTTAACTCAGGAAATCGTAGATACCCTGTTTTCATTCTCAGAGCTGGGATTTCAGGAGTTCGAAACCCAGGAATATCTCACTGGCATACTCGCCGAGAACGGTTTCGATATCGATCTCGGAGTTGCCAATATTCCCTCCTCCTGGTGGGCCAGCTGGGGCAGTGGCGAGCCGGTAATAGCCCTGGGTTCTGACGTGGACGGAATCCCAAGGGCATCGCAGATGCCCGGAGTTGCCTACCGCCAACCCATCATAGAGGGTGCCCCGGGGCATGGTGAGGGACATAACTCCGGACAGGCAGTAAACATCGTCGCCGCACTGGCTATTAAAGAGATCATGGAGCGGGAAAACTTGCCGGGCACGCTTGTGCTCTGGCCAGGAATCGCCGAAGAGCTACTGGGTACCAAGGCCTGGTACGCCAGAGACGGCCTGTTTGAGGGTGTCGATGCGGTGCTGTTTACCCATGTTTCCAATAACCTGGGGGTCACCTGGGGGGATGCGCGAGGCACAGGACTGGTTTCTGTAGAGTATCTGTTCGATGGAGTGGCTGCCCACGGTGCCGGCGACCCATGGGATGGACGCAGCGCACTGGATGCGGTCGAGCTGATGAATGTGGCGTGGAATTTCCGCCGCGAACACCTGCGTCCGCTGCAGCGCTCCCATTACGTAATCAGCAATGGCGGCGATCAACCAAACGTCGTGCCTTCCTATGCTAGTGTCTGGTACTTCATCCGCGAGATCACGGCGGAAAATATCATGGAGAATTTCGCCACGCTGCAGCGTATTGCTGAGGGTGCGGCAATAATGACCGATACCGAAGTGAGTCGGCGTATCGTCGGTGCCGCCTATCCAAGGCATTTTAATCGACCGATCGCGCTGGCCATGGATGAAAATATCAAGGCAGTGGGATTACCTGTATGGTCGGAAGACGATCAGCGCTTTGCCAAAGCATTGCAGACTTTCATGGGTGCCGAAGAACCACAGGGCCTGGCAACCGAGCTGAATGGAATAGGCGAACCCCCGGAAAATCCGGTTTCCGGTGGGTCGGACGACATCGGTGACATCTCCTGGAACGTGCCAACGGTTACACTGCGTTATCCATCCAACGTGCGTGGCTTGCAGGGACACCACTGGTCCAGTGCCATGGCCATGGCAACGCCGATTGCCCATAAAGGTGCGACCGCGGGTGCCAAGGTAATCGCGGCTACGTTGCTGGATTTATTACGGGACGAATCATTAGTGGAAGAAGCCTGGACGTACTTCGACGATGTGCAAACCGAAGAGCTGGAATACATGCCTTTCATCGGCCCGAATGATCCACCGGCAATCGAGAAAAATGCCGAGATCATGGCCCAGTTCAAGCCCCAGCTGGAGGAGCTGTACTA